>DASUVR010000143.1:0-3296 GCA_036378855.1 Gemmatimonadales bacterium
GCTGCCGGCACCATATACTCGGGAAGGCGCCGCTCCAGAAAGCGGCGAAGCTCGCTGACATCGACTGGCGCCCTCTCGGATACGACATAGGCGACGAGGATGACCTCACCCGACGCGTCCTCCCTCGGGCTCACGACAACCGCCTGGACCGCGGGATGCTGACCGAGCACGGCCTCGATCTCTCCCGGCTCGACTCGAAAGCCCCGCAGCTTGAGCTGCTGGTCCATGCGACCCAGGTACTCGAGCCTGCCGTTTGGACGCCAGCGGACTCGATCGCCGGTTCGGTACAGACGCCCTCCAGCTTCGGCTCCGGCGGAGGGCACGAATGGGTCGGGCAGGAAGCGTTCCGCGGTCAGAGCCGGCTTGCCCAGATAACCTCTCGCGACTCCCAACCCGCCCAGATACAGCTCGCCAGGCACGCCGATCGGCACCGGCTCCAGCCGCGGGTCCAACACATAGCCGCGGGTATTGGCAATAAACCGGCCTATCTCCGGGTGGACCGAACCACCCCGGGCAATGCAGGCGGCCGTGGAATAGGTCGTCGTCTCCGATGGGCCGTAGAGGTTGTACACCTCTTCGGCACCTTGCGCATAAAGCTTCTCAACCAGGTCCCGCGGCAGCGGCTCTCCGGCCAGGTTGATCCGGGCGAGCCCGGCTGGCACGGCCCCCAGCCGAACCAGAGCCGCCGCCGCCGATGGCACTGTGTTGAGAAGAGTCGCTGCGCCCTGGACTCGAAGGTCAGGGCGCTCTTGAAGCTCGAGCGCGCTTGCGGCGAGGAGCACCGTACCTCCCCAACTCAGGGTTCCAAAGATCTCGTAAACAGAGAGATCGAAGTTGATCGACGTCGTCGCCAGGACGCGGGCGCCTGCTGCAGACGAAGTCGTTTGTCTCGCCCAGGTCAGGAATGCCACAGCGTTCCCATGAGTGATTGCTACACCTTTCGGAATTCCGGTCGAGCCTGAGGTATAGATCACGTACGCCAAGTGCTCGGCGGCATTCCCGCTCGCGACCGGCTGGTCCGACTCTCTGGCGATGAACTGACGTTCACGGTCGAGATTGACCACGGTGGCGGGCTCACCGGTCGGCAGGACCGCCTGCGTCCGGTCATCGGTCAGGAGCACAGGCATTTGAGCGTCGCGCAGGAGGAACCGAAGGCGCTCCTCCGGGTAGGCAGGGTCGAGTGCGACATACGCTCCGCCCGCCTTCAGTACCCCAAGCAACGCGATTATCAAGTCCGGCGAGCGGTCAAGGCAGACTCCCACACGAATGTCAGGGCCTACGCCCCTCGCCCGGAGATAACGCGCCACCTGGTTGGCCCGGCGGTCGAGCTCCCGATAGCTGAGCTGCTCTTCGCCGGCGAAGACTGCGACCGCCTGGGGTGTTCGGGCGGCCTGCTCCTCGAAGAGTCGGTGTACCGATTGATTCCTGGGGACGGCGGTCGCGGTGGCATTCCAGCGCACCAGCAGCAGGTCGCGCTCCTGATCCGAGAGCAGAGGCAGCTCGGAGAGCGGCCGGTCAGGGTCGGCTACGAGGCCTTCCAGCAGCTTCTGAAGGTGGCCCAGCATACGAGTGATCGTGGCAGCCTCGAAAAGGTCGGTTGTGTATCGCATGCTCAACCGAAGCCCGGAAGCCGTCTCCTGTCCGCTGAGAGTGAGATCGAACTTCGCCGTCCCGGTGCCCGCCCCGGGGCTCCGCAATTTCGTTATGGACAGGAACGGACGTGTCCGAGGCTTGCCATGCATCACGAACATCACCTGAAACAGTGGCGTGTGCGTGAGGCTCCGCTCTGGCCGCAACGCTTCCACCAGCTTCTCGAAGGGGAGCTCCTGATGACTGTAGGCAGCCAGGGCCACCTCTCGCACCCGGCTCAGCAACTGCCGATATGTGGGGTTGCCGGAGCAATCAGTCCGAAACGCCAGCGTGTTCAGGAAGAGGCCGATGAGTCCTTCGGTCTCCACCCGGCTGCGGCCCGACATTGGCGAGCCCACAACGATGTCCTCCTGGCCGGTATAGCGGGCGAGCAGCGCTTGAAATGCCGCAAGCACGGCCATGAAGAGGGTCGCGCCCTCACCCCGAGCAAGCGTGCGGAGCCGCGCGGTCAAGCTCGCGGACAATTCGACGGATTGCCTGGCTCCGCGATAGCTTCGAACGGCTGGGCGCGGGTAATCGGTGGGGAGCGCCAGCGTGGTAGGTGCACCCGCGAGCTGCTTGCGCCAGTAGGCGAGCTGATCCTCCAACGCCTCCCTCTCGAGCCGCCGACGCTGCCAGTGGGCGTAGTCGGAGTACTGGATCGGCAGTTCCGGCAGGATCGGGCGATCCCCGCGCGCCAGCGCCTGGTAGAGTTCACCCAGCTCGCGAATGAGTACTTCCATCGACCAGGCGTCGCAGATGATATGATGCAGGCAGAGCAGCAGAATGTGCTCCTCCGGGCTAAGCCGAAGGAGGCTGATCCGAAAGAGCGGTCCTCGCTCGAGGTCGAAGGGACGCCGAGCTTGCTCGCTCATGAGGCGCCGCGCCGCGAGCTCGCGCTCCCTCTGCGGGAATGCACTGAGATCAGTGATCGGCAACGAGACATCCAGATCGGATGCAATCATCTGCTGCGGATGCCCGTCGGGGGCGGGAAAGCTCGTGCGGAATACTTCGTGTCGCCGCACGATATGGCCAAAGCTCTCCCGCAGAGCCTCCAGCTGCAGCGGACCTTTGAGGCGCAGATTTTGGGGGACGTTATAGGTCCCAGGCTCAAGCTGCTCCAGAAACCAGAGCCGCTCCTGGGCAAAGGAGAGCGGGGCCGCCACGCCCGGCAACCTTCGAGGGATACGGTCGACCTCGGGCAGGGCCAAGCCGGCCTGCTTGAGCCGGATCTCCAGGAGCGCACGCTGCTCTGGCGAAAGAGCCGCGAGTCGCTGAGCCGGACCGTCGCCCAGGCTCATATCGACCGGCCTTCCATTTGACGGGCCTCTCTTGGAGGAGCTCGATGAGCGGACATTTTCGCCCGAGCATCATCCGGGCTCAAGGCGGCCACCTCCTCGAGCAACCGATGCGCGATCTCTACCTGCTCGGCAAGGGCGGCTACCGTGGGCGACTCGAAGAGTGCTCGCAGTGGCACCGCCACTCCCAACGCGCTGCGTATTCGGGCGACGACCTGCGTGGCCAGTAGGGAGTGGCCGCCGAGCTCGAAGAAGTTGGCGTGGACCCCGACCCGGTCCAGCTGGAGGACCTGGGCCCAGATCCGGGCGATGGTGGCTTCGGTGGGAGTCCGTGGCTCCTCGCCGACATCCTCCAGGGCCGGGCCGGTG
>DASUVR010000144.1:0-6415 GCA_036378855.1 Gemmatimonadales bacterium
CCGACCCGACGGGCGGACAGCAGGACGTCGATGCCGCCGCCGGACCCGAGGTCGAGCACCACCTCGCCCGTACTGAGCTCGGCCAGGGCGGTGGGATTGCCGCAGCCGAGTGACGCCAGGACGGCTTTTTCAGGGAGACCGGCGGTCTCGGCCTTCTGGTAGAGATCCGAGGTAATCGGGTCGCCGCCGCTCCCGCCGCAACAGGTAGTGGAGCAGCACGAGGTTCCGGCCCCTTCAGCTACCTCCCGGGCCGCCTTTGCATATCGCTCGCGAACTGTGGCTTTCAGGTCTCCGCCGCTCACTTTAACCTCCTAACAAGATTTTTTGATATTTCGCGTAAATAAACCGTATCAGCAGCAGCCGGTCTTCCGCTCAGCGGGAGACGGAGGTGAGGCCAAGGCCTCGACCGTGTCGCCCAGCTCGTTGAGCGTTTCCGGATTGAGGGCGTAGTACATCCAGCGCCCCTCCCGCCGGTCGACCACCAGATCGGCGTCCTTGAGCACTTTGAGGTGAAACGAGAGCCGGGACTGGGCGGCGTCCAGGGAGTCGGTCAGATCGCAGACGCAGCGCTCTCCGAAGCGAAGCCGTTGCAAAATGGATAGACGGGTGCTGTCCGAGAGCGCATGAAACAGCTGAACGGACCGATCCAGATCTGGTTTGGTGCGCGTTGCCATGATCTATTATATCAATTTTTCTTGATGTGTCAAGGCCGGCGCTCAGACCGGGATGAGCCGGGCCAGCCTCGTGTCGTCCCGAACCAGATATCTGCCGCGGCCGGCCGATTCGATGATGCCATCCTGCCGGAGCTCGCGAAGCGCCCGGACGACGACCTCCCGTACGGTGCCCAACTCTTCGGCCGTCTCCTGTTGGGTCCGACCGAGGGTAAAAGGAACTCCGGGGCCTACCGCCTGCTGGCGGGTTTGGAGGAGTCGGGCCAGCCGGGCGTTCACATCCCGCGCCGCCAGGCCGTCGATCCGGTCTACCAGGTGGCGGGTGCGCTCGCCTAAACGATGGAGAAAGAGCAGCGACGTCTCCGGGCTGGAGCGAACGGCCGCCCGAAGTGCCTCGCTCGGGAGCAACAGACAGCGCGTTGGCTCGCCCGCGATGGCAGTGGCAGGATAGGCACCACCATCGAACACTGGCACTTCACCCAGCGCTCCGCCCGGACCCTCTTCATGGATCACGTGCTGCCGCCCGCTGCCCCGGACCACCCGTACTCTTCCTTCGAGCACCACCAAGAGTCCGGCGGGAACCGTTCCGGCGGCGAAGAGAAGCTGGCCGGCTGCAAAACGGCGCTCAACTGAGCGGTGAGCCAGGTTGACGAGGAGCCTGGGCGACAGGTGGGCAAACAGCGGCAAGTTGGAGAGCAGGCAGGGATCGATCATGAATTCCCGACGCGGTTAAGGGAACAAAAGTTCCTGCTTTTCCTCTGGGCGAAGGGTACGCTTCAGAATCTTCGATGGAGCGACTCCATGTTCTGTTTCGATGCCCGGCTCTATGTCTCGGTCGCGGTGCTCGTCTCGGTAGCTGTCACCGCATCCGCGGCTCAGGATGCGGCCGACACCGGCTTCAAGTCGATGCAATCCCGCGGCGGAGCCGTCATGGGAGTAGACCAGTACACCTCCACCCATCGCTTCGAAGATCTGCCTGACGGGGGCCGGATCGAGCTGCAGCGGAACCGGCCGGACAGCGCCGGGGTGCAGGTCATCAGAGAACATCTGCAGGCGATTGCCGAGGCCTTTGCCAAAGGCGATTTTACCGCTCCCGGGCTGGTGCACGCGGGGAAAATTCCGGGAGCGCGTGCTATGGCCGAGAAGCACCGGGCGATTCGCTATCAGTACCGACCGCTACCGCTGGGTGGTGAGGTTCGAATCACCACAGGGGACGCCGAAGCCCTGCAGGCCGTTCACACTTTTCTCGCCTTTCAGCGGCGGGAACACCGGGCAGGGTCATAAATCACCACGTCAACCGGCACCCGGAAGTAAGGTGAGTGCCGTCCCTCGGCGCGAGGCACACCCTGACTTTCCCATTTCCGCGGATTGCCACCACCATCCTGGTCGTCGATGACGAGCGGCTGTCCCGGCGCATCGCCTATCGGATTCTGAGTGAGGAAGGGTATCGAGTCCTGGAGGCGGAATCTGCTCCGGAGGCGCTGGAGGTGCTCAGCCAGGCCCGGGGCCGGATAGATCTCGTTATCCTGGACGTGGTCATGCCTGACTGCGACGGGGTGGAGCTGGGGCACATCATCCTGGAGGAGTGGTCCGACCAGCGGCTGCTCTATATGTCGGCCCATCCCGCCGAAATACTGATTCAGCATGGACTTCAGTCTTTTGACGTCCCCTTTCTGGCCAAGCCGTATACCCGGAGCGAAGCCCTGGCCAAGGTCCGCGAGGCCCTGGAGCGCCGCCATGCCGTCGAGGGAAGCCCGGTGGAGCGGCGCAAGAAGCCCCGACTCCCGGGTAAGTAACCAAGGCTGCACCCCGCTTAGTCTCCCTTAGGTCAGCCCACTGTAATGCTCCAGCCGGTTCTGCGTCTGCAGGTGTGAAGGCCAAAAGCTGGCAACCCACACCTGAGGAGACGTATCATGTCTAGCAATGAGACCACCAGGCAGAGCTGTCCCTGTGGTTGCAACTGTTCCTGCGGAGCCGACTGCCCCTGTGAGCTGGGCGGCTGCAATTGCGGTTGCGGGTGCGAGTGAGTCGAGAGTCAGGAGTCAGGAGTCACGAGTCAGGAGGAGCCGCTCATTCTTTGCAGGTACTCGCGACTCGCGACTCGTAACTCGCGACTCGTGACTCGCGACTCGTGACTCGCGACTCGTGACTACTGACCACCATGCCTACCGATAATCTCGAGCTCGAGCCCGCGACGCCGGACGCACTCCGAGTCCTGCTGGACAACCACTCGCGGTTCCTGGCGTTTCTGGAGCGCAGGGTAGGGTCGCGGGACGAAGCGGAGGACATTCTGCAGGACGCGTTCGTGCGCAGCCTGGAGCGGGCACCGCCGATGGAGGACACCCCCTCGGCCATCACCTGGTTCTATCGGGTGCTCCGGAACGCGCTCACCGACTACTATCGCCGGCAGGACAGCCGGGGTCGGGCAACTGACCGGCTGGCGGCGGAGACCGAATCCTCAACCGAGGCTGATACGGAGCTGGAGGCGGTGGTCTGCGCCTGTGTCATGGGCCTCCTGGAGACGCTCAAGCCGGAGTACGAGACCGCACTTCGCCGGGTGGAGCTCGAGGGCGCCAGCGTCCGCAGCTACGCCGAGGAAGCCCGGATCACTCCGGGCAACGCCGGAGTACGGCTGCACCGGGCACGGGAGGCCCTTCGCAAGCAGCTGGTGCGATGTTGTGGAGTTTGCCAGGAGCACGGCTGCTTCGACTGCGCCTGTCGTAAGTGACCAGTCTCCAGTCCTCCGTTCCCGACTCCAGTGCGAGATCCTGACCGACACCGCCACTCATCTCCCCGAGCTAACAACGCCTAGAGGCCGCAGGCTGGCGACTGGGGGCTGGAGGCTGACGGCTGTCGCCCTCCTACTCTTCTTTACTGGCCGAGCCCAGGCCCAGCACTCTCCGGCCCAGATGCCGGAGCGTCCCTTCGGCATTCCGATGACCCGGATGGGCTCGGGCACGGCGTGGCTGCCGGATGCATCTGCGATGCGGGCCTGGCACTTCGGCGCGGGCTCGTGGATGCTGATGGTCCACGGCGATGCTTTCCTCCAATACGACACCCAGGGCGGCCCTCGGGGTGACGATCAGCTGGGCAGCATCAACTGGGGCATGCTGATGGCGATGCGGCAGCTGGGAAAGGGCACACTGCATCTGCATGCGATGGCCAGTGCAGAGCCGCTCACCATCGGTGCACAGGGGTATCCCCTGCTGCTCCAGACCGGCGAGACGTATCAGGGCCAGCCCCTGCACGACAGGCAGCATCCTCACGACCTCCTGATGGAGGTCTCGGCCATGTATGAGCTGGCCGTGGCCCGCTCCTGGGGCATCATGGCCTACGTCGCTCCGGTAGGGGAGCCGGCGATCGGGCCCGTGGCGTACATGCACCGGCCTTCCGCCTTGAACGATCCGTTTGCCCCGCTGGCGCACCACTGGACCGACGCCACTCACATCACCTACGGTGTGCTCACCGCTGGCGTCTTCACCCATCAACTCAAGCTCGAGGGGACGCTCTTCAACGGCCGGGAACCGGACGAGGATCGGTACGACCCGGACTTCCACCCGCTCGACTCCTACGGCGCCCGGCTCTCGCTGACTCCGGATCTCCACTGGGCGCTGGCTGCGAGCTACGGTCACCTGGTCGAGCCCGAGGCACTGCATCCGGGTGAGGATCAGGACCGGCTCGGCGCATCGGTGCTGCACACCGCGCCATTGGGAAAGCGGGGCGAGTGGGCGTCGGCTCTGGTGTACGGCGCTAACCAACGGCGGCCTCGGGGGGGATCCGCCGGGGACTGGGAGCACAGCGTGATCCTGGAATCGAATCTCCAGCTCGACGCGGCGAACACGGTCTTCGGCCGGCTCGAGTACGTTCGAAAGGGAGGCGATGAATTGGCGCTGCCCGCGCCTCTGAGCGAGCAGGCATTCGATGTGGGCGCGCTGTCTTTCGGATACGTGCGCGAGTGGGCCAGATTGGGAGGTGCCACCCTGGGAGTTGGCGCTCGTGGCGCGATCAACTTCGTGCCGGGTGATCTCGAGGGTGAGTATGGGAGCCGGACGCCCGTAGGACTGGCTGTCTTTCTACGGGTGCGTCCGGCGCTGCTGGAGGGGGTGGGCCCGGGTGCGATGGACGCTCACATGCATCATTGATGAAGCAAGCATCTCTCAACCCGCTGGTGGGGTGACAGGCCGTGATACACCAGGCCCACGGGCACGGGACCCACTGAGCCTATGACAACGAGCCCGCTCGGCACTTCCGCAGCGCCCCCTCAGACGACCAGCTCCAGCAGCGACACCATCCTGGAACGGGGTCTCGACACCTCAAACGGATTGGATTTCGTGCGGGAGCGTCTGGCGCTGGTGGCTAAAACGCTCTTTCTGGTGTCGTTCGCTTTTTATCTGTTCCTCCTCGGCAGCATGGTTCTGGTGGGCGGCGCTCCGTTCCTGGCCGTGGTCCGTGGCCCTGTCGCCATGGGCCATCTGGCCGCCAGCTCGACCATGGCTCTTCTCTGGCTTTTGGCCACTCGCTCCGGGCACTCGCGGCGGAGCCTGGGTGCGCTCGATGCCATCGGCTTTATCGTAGCCCCCGGCTTTTTGTCGATCATGACTCTCAACGAGGAAGGCCAGATCCTGCAGGTGCTGCTGGCCCTCACCGTCACGGTCATGATTCGGGCGATCCTGGTGCCGTCTCGTCCTGGCCGCACCATGTTGCTCACCGCACTGGCTTTCCTCCCGACGGTAATTGTGTGCGTCGCGCGCCATCATCCCACGGAGCTGCTGCCCGGGTTCAGCCCGAGCTACCAGAAGCAATACATGACGCTGAACACGGTTCTGTGGAGCGTCCTGGGGATAACGCTCGCGACCATCAGCTCCCGGGTTACCTACGGGCTCCGCCGGCAGGTAGCGGAAGCGAACGAGCTGGGCCAGTACGTCCTGGAGGAAAAGATCGGGGGCGGTGGGATGGGCGAGGTATGGCAGGCGCGCCACCGGCTGCTGATCCGGCCGGCGGCAATCAAGCTGATTCGCCCGCAGATGTCCGGCGATGCCGGACTGCTCCTCCGGCGCTTCGAGCGGGAAGCCCGGGCAACCGCCGCGCTCAAATCTCCCCACACAGTGCAGCTCTACGACTTCGGCGCCACTGACGATGGACGACTGTATTACGTGATGGAGCTGCTGGACGGAGTCGATCTCGATACGCTGGTCCGGCAGTACGGACCGTTGCCGGCGGAGCGGGTGGTTCACCTCCTGCGCCAGGTTTGCTCCTCTCTGCAGGATGCGCACGTCAACGGACTGGTCCACCGCGACATCAAGCCGGCGAACATCGTGGTGAGCCGGGCGGGAACAACCTTCGATTTTGCCAAGGTGCTCGACTTTGGCCTGGTCAAGCTCGACACGGACCGCAAGGGCGAGGACGATGTCAAACTCACCAGCGAGGGGAGTGCCGGGGGCACGCCCGCGTTCATGGCGCCGGAGGTGGTGCTCGGCGTCGCCGATACGGATCATCGAGTTGACCTGTATGCGTTGGGTTGTGTCGGGTACTGGTTGCTCACCGGCAAGCTGGTGTTCGCGGGAAAGAGTGCGGTGGAGGTGATGTTCCATCACGCTCACACACCGCCGTCCAGGCCCTCGGCCAGATCGGAGCTGCCAATCCCGGCTTCGCTCGAGGACCTGGTCATGGATTGCCTGGAGAAGGATCCGACCCGCCGTCCGGCGAGCGCCGAAGCGGTGAGCGCCGGGCTCGCGGCCGTCGCT
>DASUVR010000145.1:0-2092 GCA_036378855.1 Gemmatimonadales bacterium
TGGAGCCCGATCACCTGCTGCGGCTCGCGGCCGAGATGCGGTTGCCAGGCCGAGCCTGGTTGCAATTCGAAGTCACGCCGGAGAAGGGCGGGAGCCTCATTCGGCAAACCGCGATTTTCGACCCAGTCGGGCTGCCGGGACTGGTGTACTGGTATGCCTTGTGGGGGATCCATCAGGTGGTTTTCGCCGGCATGCTCCGCAACATCATCAAGGCGATCAAAAGCGCACCGAGCCGAGTGGATCCCACGCTCGCTGGCGCTTTGAACGACGAATCAGCAAGTCGTTGCGGCTTTTTCTAATTTCCCGGAATTGCCCTGCAGACGATCAGGGTGATGTTGTCGGTTCCGCCGTCTGCGAGTGCGTCGTTCAATAAATCCTCGCAGACCTGGCGGGACGACTTCATGGTGAGCAGCCGCTCGCGGATGCGGTCATCCGAGACGTGCTGGGTGAGCCCATCGCTGCAGAGGAGCGCGACATTACCCCAATTGGCGTTGCGCCGGGTGACCACTGGCTCGGTGTTGCGTCCGCCGATTGCACTCGACAGCGTGTGCCCCAGCTTGCTGCGCTTGGCATCTGCCGGCTTCATGACCCCGAGATCGACCAGCTCCTGGGCCATGGTTTGATCCCGGGTGATCTGGGTGAGCTGCCCCTGCTCGAGGATGTAGCAGCGGCTGTCGCCCACCTGGAGTAGATAGGCGCAGGGCCACACCCCCAGGTAGAGCGTCAGGGTGGTGGCCATGCCCCGATAGTCCGGATCCTTCTGGCCCCGGCGCATCAGCTCCCCGTGGCAGCCGAGTGCCGCTTCCTTGAGCGCCTCGAAGAACTCCTCATCGTCCTGGTCCCTGGCGGCATAGTAGCAGCGCATGCTGCGCTGGACGTACTGAGTTGCCGCCTCCACGGCGATCCGGCTGGCCTCCTCGCCTTTCACTCCGCCCCCGACGCCGTCGGCTACCATCATGAGAAAGGCGAGCCGCTCGCCTTCCTGGGTGACGCCGTCGATGGTGGGGAGGCTGGTTTGGCGGACCACCATCTGCCGCTTCAGGGAGCAAACGAGGAAGTGGTCCTGGTTGTCCTTCCGGACCTTTCCCTTATGGGTGATGCCGTAAACGTCGATCTCGTCGTCGTACGGCTTGCGCTGGGGTCCCGCGATGGTGGGGGCAGTCATCGTGTTTCCGAATCTGCGACAGTGGCCTGCTTCGCGCCAGATAGACCATCGGCCAATGGAGCAGCCGTGGAGGCTCGGAATCCGCGCAAAGCATTACCGCCCGTCCGCCTGCTTCTCGATCGCCGCCCCAAGATCCTGGTACGCTTTGGGATCGACCTCCTGAAACGGAGTCGCCCGGTAGGCAATTTTTCCATCCGGCCCAACCACGAACAGGTTGCGGTTGGTCATCCCAGGATTGTCGGCCAGGGCGCCGTACTTCTTGGCCACGGCCGTCCCGCTGTCGCTGGCGAACAGGAAGGGGAACTCGGAATCCCGGGCCCACGAAGCCAATGCCGTGTCAGGATCGGCACTGATGGCGATGAGCACCACACCCTGGCCATCCTTAAAGAGCGTCGCGTACTGATCACGGTACGCGTTCATCTGGATGGTTCAGCCCTTGGTTCGGGCCTTATAGAAAAAGGCCAGGACGACGGTCTTGCCTTTGAAGTCGGACAGGTGCACCGGCTTGGCCAGGACGCCGTAGCGAGTGGCGCCCTTCATGCTGAAGTCGGGTGCTTTTGCCCCCACCTCGAGCGGCCTGGATTGCTGGGCGGCGAGCACCGACGGTGCAACCAGTAGAGAGACAGCGAGGTAGAGGGCTGGGCGGTTGAGCGATGGCATTGCTTCGATCCTCAGTGGTGAGAGCGACCTGAAGTTCCAAATTACGTGCTAGGAGATGTCGTATGCTACTTGGCCAACGCCTTTGCGGTGGCTAGCTCCGGACGCTTCCCATCGGATCCGGCCATCAATCCGAGAAACTCGCGATAGTCTGCGGCCGCAGCATCGCGGTCGCCGGCCAGCTCCGCCGCTCTCGCCCTGCCGAACAAGCTCCGGGCCCGGTTGCGCTCCCGAGCCAGTGTCGCTTCATACGCCGCGCGGGCCTCGGCG
>DASUVR010000146.1:0-2919 GCA_036378855.1 Gemmatimonadales bacterium
GCGGGATCCTTCGGCCGCCGGGCCTCGAACAGCTCCGCGATTCTCGGCAGACCACCCGTGATGTCGCGGGTCTTGTACGCCTGGCGCGGGATCTTGGTGACGGTGATGCCCTTGGTCACCTTGACCGGCGTGCTGAGGAAGACCGTCTTGTCCTTGCTCTCCTTCTTGGTCTTGCTCGGCCAGGCCTCGTTGATCGGCCGCTCCTCCACATGGAACTTGGTGCTCCACGGGTTGGCGGCATCGGGGATGTCCATCCCCCGGGTAACCGGATCGGTGGGCGAGCCCAGAATGACGCGGCTCCCCTCCGCCAAGGTGTACTCCTGCGGATCCTTCCGGTTCGGCATATACACCAGCACGCTCGGATGGAGCTCCCGGTCCGGATCGGCCATAACCACCAGACTCCGAAGACCGGTGCCTTCGTCCAGCTCCTCGCGGAGCGTGACGCCGGGTACCAGATCCTTCCACCGGAGCTCGCCGTCGGCCTTGATGATGCTGGGATCGTTGTACGGGTCCCAGGTATAGAGAATGGTGGCACGGCGCTCGTTGTCGCCCTTCGACACCATCTCGCCCTCCTTCACGGCGAGCAGCGCCCCCTCAGGAACCGGGTAGCGGTTGAGTACCCGCTTCGGATCCTTGGGATCGACCACCAGAATGCCTTCCTTGCTCTCGTCCGACGCGGACTCGTCCTCGCGGGTAAGCACCACCCGGATGTTGCCCTTGGTGCCGTCCTCGTACTCGACCGGCACATCGGCCCACTCCAGCCCGTCGGTGTACTTCACCTTGCCGTCCGACCGGGCCCGGCGCTCCGCCTCTTCCGCGATGCGGCTCGAGGTACCACCGATGTGGAAGGTCCGCAGGGTGAGCTGCGTACCCGGTTCGCCGATGGACTGCGCCGCCAGAATGCCCACTGCCTCGCCCATGTCCACCATGTCCATGGTGGCCAGGTTGCGGCCGTAGCACATCCGGCAGATGCCGCGTCGGGCCTCACAGGTGAGGACCGAGCGAATCCGGACCTTCTCGATCCCGGCATCGTCGATCGCGTTGGAAATGTCCTCGTCGATCAGCTTGCCGGCCTCGACCAGCAGCTTGGGATCGCCGTCCTCATCCAGCTCATGCGGATCGAACACGTCCTCACTCGCCACGCTGCCGAGAATGCGCTCGCGGAGTGGCTCGATAATGTCCTCGCCCTCCTTGAGTGCCGCGATCTCCAGACCCAGAATGGTCCCGCAGTCCTCTTCGGTGACCGTCACGTCCTGGGCCACGTCCACCAACCGGCGGGTCAGGTAGCCGGCGTCTGCTGTCTTGAGCGCCGTGTCGGCCAAGCCCTTCCGGGCGCCGTGGGTCGAGATGAAGTACTCGAGCACGGTGAGCCCTTCGCGAAAGTTCGACTTGATCGGGCTCTCGATGATCTCGCCAATGCCTCCAGTCAGCTTCTTCTGCGGCTTGGCCATCAAACCGCGCATGCCCGCGAGCTGCCGGATCTGATCCCGGCTGCCGCGGGAACCGGAGTCGAACATCATGAACACCGGATTGAACCCGCCGCGGCTCACCCGCATCGAGTTGATCATTGCCTCGGCCACGTCGTTGTTGGCGTGGGTCCAGGCGTCGATCACCTTGTTGTACCGCTCACCGAAGGTGATCTGACCGGTGTTGTACGCCCGCTGGAACCGCTTGACCCGGGCATCCGCCTCGGTCAGCAGGTCCGCCTTCTCTGCAGGAATCTCCAGGTCCTCGATACCGATCGAGACGCCGCCCATGGTGGCGAAGCGGAACCCGAAGTCCTTGAGCCGGTCGAGGAAGGTGACCGTATCGGCCAGCCCCGCCCGGCGGTAACTCTGGAGCACCAGCTCCGAGAGGTTCTTCTTCTTCATCAACTCGTCCCGGAAGCCCAGCTCGGCCACGACCGTCCGCGGCAGGATGCTGTTGAACAGCACCCGGCCCACCGTGGTCCGGAGCCACCGCGGCGTTGCCTCGGTCGACTCCCGGGGAGGGATGTACCAGAAACAGATGGCGGTATGGTAGCTGACGCTCCCATTGAGTAGAGCCATCTCCAACTCGGCCAGGCTGCCGAAGTGCTTGCAGCCGTGCCAGAGCCGCGCCCGTGCCTCTTCGCTCTTGCCCGCACCGGCCTTGCGCAGCTCCTCCTCGAAGCCGGCCGGCAGCTTGGTCAGGAAGTAGCTGCCCAGCACCATGTCCTGCGACGGCTCGGCCACCGGACGTCCGTCCGACGGCTTGAGCACGTTATTGGACGAGATCATGAGCAGGCGTGCTTCCAGCTGCGCCTCGAACGACAGCGGCACGTGCACCGCCATCTGGTCGCCGTCGAAGTCGGCGTTGAACGCGGCGCAGACCAGCGGGTGAATCCGGATGGCCTTACCCTCGACCAACACCGGCTCGAATGCCTGAATGCCCAGACGATGCAGCGTGGGCGCCCGGTTGAGCAGCACCGGGTGATCCTGAATGATTTCCTCCAGGATCTCGTACACCTCGGGGCTCTCCCGCTCCACGATCTTCTTGGCCCGCTTGACCGTTTCGGCGATCCCCTTCTCCACCAGCTTGTGGATGATGAACGGCTTGAACAGCTCGACCGCCATCGCCTTGGGGAGACCGCACTGGTGCAGCCGCAGCTCGGGGCCTACCACGATGACCGAGCGGCCGGAGTAATCCACCCGCTTGCCCAGCAGATTCTGTCTGAACCGGCCCTGCTTGCCCTTGAGCATGTCGGACAGGCTCTTGAGCGGGCGCTTCCCCCGGCCCCGGATCGCCTTCGAGCGGCGGCCGTTGTCGAAGAGGGCGTCCACCGCCTCCTGCAGCATGCGCTTCTCGTTCCGGAGGATGACCTCCGGCGCCTTGTGCTGGATCAGCTTGGTGAGCCGGTTGTTCCGGTTGATCACCCGCCGATACAGGTCGTTCAGGTCC
>DASUVR010000147.1:0-3484 GCA_036378855.1 Gemmatimonadales bacterium
TGCCAACCTTTGCCGAGTCGTTGCGCGAGCGTGGGGTGGAACTGGCGCTGGATCTGCCGCCCCAGCTGCCTCAGGTCCTGGTCGACCCGATCCAGCTGGAGCAGGCTCTGTTGGAAGTTGTCTCCAACGCCCTCGATGCCATGCCCAGCGGAGGAACTCTCAGCATCTCGGCCAGGGGAGCAGCGAATAACGGCAGCCAGGCCTCCGAGGTCGCCCTTGAAATCGCGGATACCGGACCGGGAATTCCGGACCAGGTCATGCCTTCAGTCTGTGAGCCCTTCTTTACCACCCGGCCAGACGGCACCGGGCTGGGTCTCGCTATCGCCAAGCGTTACATCGAGCAAAACGGCGGGCGGTTGGAGATCCTGAGCCGGCCAGGGGGCACCACGGTCCGGGTACGTCTCCCAGCCGCGGTCCGGGATGAGGCGATCGTATGACAACCAGCGGTGGAACCGTGCTGATCGTGGACGATGAGCGTACCCTGGCCCGCGCGGTAAAGGCCTTCCTCGGCGAAGCCGGCTATGAGGCGGAGGTGGCCGACGATGGGGAACGCGCGCTGGACCTGGTACAGACGCTCCGGCCGGACGTGGTATTCACCGACGTGCGATTGCCCGGTATGAGCGGGATCGACCTGCTTCGCCGTATCCGGGAGTTCGATCCCGCCATTCCCGTGATCATCATGACCGCCTATGGCACCATCGAAGGTGCCGTTGAAGCGGTGAAGCTCGGCGCCTTTGACTACATGAAGAAGCCGGTCGATCTCGAGGAGCTGAAGCTCCTGGCCGATCGGGCCCGGGAGAACGCCATGCTCCGAGAGGAGCTCTCCTACTATCGCCGGCGGGCCGCCAACGAGGTTCCCCTCCCCGGCCTCCTGGGACAATCACCGGCCATCCTCGCTGTGATGGACCAGGTCCGCCAGGTAGCCGAGCTGGATGAGACCCCGCCGGTCTTGATCACCGGCGAGACCGGAACCGGCAAGGGCCTGGTGGCCCGGTCGCTTCACCAGCTGAGCCGCCGGTCCGGCAAACCCTTCATCGACGTGAACTGCACGGCCCTCCCTGCCAATCTCATGGAAGCGGAGCTGTTTGGGCACGAGCGCGGCGCTTTCACCGATGCCAAGGAATCCAAATTGGGACTGTTCGAGGCGGCGGAAGGAGGATTCATCTTCCTGGACGAAGTTGGAGATCTCGAGCTGTCACTGCAGGGCAAGCTCCTCCGAGCGATCGAGGAGCGAACGGTGCGTCGGGTGGGCGGGATCCGGGACCGGCGGATCGATGTCCGGATCCTGGCCGCCACCAACCGGAACCTGGAGCGCCAGGTGCAGCAGAATCTCTTTCGGAAAGATCTCTACTTCCGGCTGGCGGTGATTCTGCTCCACCTGCCGCCACTCCGGGAGCGGGGGGCAGACATCGCCCTTCTGGCCGAACATTTCCTGCGCCGGTTCAGCAGCAAGTACGGTAAAGGAACCCGGCGGATCGATGATCGAGCTCGCCAGGCCTTGATGGACTACCCCTGGCCCGGAAACGTGCGCGAGCTCAGTCACGTTATCGAACGGGCGGTGCTCTGGAGCCGAAATCACATACTGACCGTGGACGACCTGTCCCTGGCCGCTCCGGTCCAGGCGACCGGCAATTCTGATGGAACGGCTGTGATATCGCCGCAGGAAACCCCTGCTCCTCCGGCCGAGCCGGCCGGCAGCGATCTCACCCAGTGGGAGCGGAGTCTGATCGAGCGCGCCATGCGCGAATCCGGCGGGAATCAGACGAAGGCGGCCCAGCGCCTGGGGATCACCCGGGATACTCTGCGGTACCGGCTCAAGAAATTTGGTCTTCAGGGTGGGTGATATCACCCAATCGAACAATTTCTCCCCCACCCACAACTCCTCCGTACCGATCCGACCGTCCACAGCCAAGCTTCGTTCTGACAAAGTCTTGAGCTGGAACTCCGATTGATTCGAACGAGTGGCAC
Source organism: Gemmatimonadales bacterium (assembly GCA_036378855.1). Classification (GTDB taxonomy): domain Bacteria; phylum Gemmatimonadota; class Gemmatimonadetes; order Gemmatimonadales; family GWC2-71-9; genus CAVVWJ01. Next base: position 1,969 of record DASUVR010000147.1, read on the forward strand.
AACCAATGCCTTACTCGCCCTGTCGTCGGGTCCCGCGACGGCCCGGCTGGGTGAGATCACCCAGTATCGATGTCGGCTTACTCACTACCCACTGGAGCAAGAAATGACCTGGACCAAGCCTGAAGCGGAAGTCGTAGCCGTCACGATGGAAGTGACTGCATACGTCGCGACGCTCTAACCACAGCGGTATCTGAAGGGCTCGCGTAAGCGGGCCCTTTGGCTGTCAAACTTGCACATCGTTCTCCTGGGTACCGCCGCAGGCGGGGGATTTCCGCAGTGGAACTGCTGGTGTCCCATCTGCCGCTCGGGGCGGTCCCAACCCCACCGAGCCATTCCCCGCACCCAGTCATCGGCCGCAGTCAGCGCCGATGGCGAGCGTTGGTTTCTGCTGAATGCCTCACCCGATGTTCGCGCCCAGCTGGCCTGCTTGCCGGGAGTCCGACCAGGCGGTGTGCGCCACGTCCCAGTAGAGGGAATCGTGATTACGGACGCCGAGCTCGATCATACGTTGGGAATCGTGCTCCTCCGCGAAGCGCGGTCGCTGCAACTCTACCTGACCGAACCGGTCCAGTGGATTCTGCAGGAGGATTCGAGGCTGCTCCCGGTCACCCAGGCCTTTGCCGAGGTGACCATCACCGCGATGTCGTTAGGCAAGCGCAGTCCCCTCCGCTATCGTGACGGCAACACCTCCCGTATCTGGGTAGAGCCGATCGGGGTGCCGGCCGGTCCCCCGCGGTTCGCCTCAACGTCTGAGACAGGACATACCGTGGGCCTGATCGTCGGAGACGAAGCGACCGGCGGGCGTTTCGCTTTCGTGCCCGGGTGCGGTGAATTGAGCCCGTCGTTACTGCAGAGATTGGAACAGACCGATCTTGTCCTCTTCGACGGGACCTTCTGGAGCGACAACGAGCTGATCGAGCTGGGTATCAGCGATCGCACCGCTCGAGAGATGGATCACCTTCCGGTCTCGGGACCAGATGGGAGTCTGGCCCGGCTTTCCGCGATCGATACCCGCCGAGTCTATACCCACATCAACAACAGCAATCCCATGCTCCTGGAGGATTCGCCCGAGCGGTCGGCAGTCGAGCAGGCGGGCATTCTGGTGGGAGCGGATGGGATGAGCTTTACCCTGTGACCATGACCACTGCCCTCGTCGCCTCGGAGCTGGCTGCTCCACCACCGCCGCCGATTCCGGCTCTCACCCAACCGCTGTCCCCCGAGGGCCTGGCTCAAAGTCTTCGGGCATTCAGCACCTCCTACTACGCTCACCATCCTTTCCATCAGCTCATGCATGAGGGACGGCTTACGCCCCGGCAGCTGCAGGGCTGGGTGGCCAACCGGCTGGCTTATCAGCGCGCGATCCCCCGAAAGGATGCGGCCATTATCTCCAACTGTCCGCTTCCCGAGGTCCGCCGCGCCTGGATGCAGCGCATCGTAGATCACGACGGCACCGAGGAGGGAACCGGCGGCATCGAAATGTGGATTCGTCTGGGAGAGGCGGTGGGAGTTCCCCGAG
>DASUVR010000148.1:0-4463 GCA_036378855.1 Gemmatimonadales bacterium
GAAATTGCCTCGGGCACGCCGGTAAGATGCTCGATCGACGATATACCGTCCTTTGCCGCCGTGAGGGCGTCGGTCATACCCAGGTGGCCCGCAACCGGAACATTGAACGTGTGGGCTTCATCGAGGATGGCGCGGAGCAGCGGCGGGTCGATGTGGGTGTAGACCTTGATGAAGTCCACACCCCCGCTCACCAGACGATCAACAGCCTTGCGCGCATCCTGCTCGCTGTTGACACCGATCGCGTCAGGGTAGGTGGTCGGCAGGCCATCGATCATCGCTCCGGCCGCGTAAACCCGGGGCGAGCCACTCGACTGGGTGTTCGATCTCCGGCGAACCGAGATCACAGAATTCAGCGGCCCGTGCATATCCCGCACGGTAGTGACTCCCCAAGCGAGATACCTCGCCGGCGCCCAACCGGCAGCCTGGGCCAGGTGGGCGTGGGCGTCGATCAGGCCGGGAATAATCCAGCGGCCGGAGACATCTATCTGGTTGATACCCCGGGGAAGCTCGAACCCGGAGCGCGGTCCGATGGATTCGACCTTACCGCGACGCACCAATACCGCGGCATCGGCCAGGGGAGGCCCACCGGTTCCATCGATCAGGGTGGCGCCTACCAGCGCTATACCGTCCTGCGAGCCGGGCTTGCAACCCGCGAGGATCAGGCACCCGGCAATTGTGCCAAAGACGAGGCGTTTAATGCGGATCACTGGATGAGTGATCATGAAGGATCTTCCAGCCGTCAGATCTGCGCTCCATGACCAGGGTAAACGGACCACTCGCGGTGGTGCTGTCGCCTCTCTGAAGGATGAATCGGGCAGTTAGCAGTGCCAGGGTAGGACTGAGCGGCCGAACTTCCAGCTCCTCGAAGTGGAGACTATCCCGCCGGGCGCCGGGGGCAAATCGCGGAGCATAGTTGTTGCGAATGAAGTCGAACCCGTGCCGTGCACGGTGGCCATCCACGTAGGTAGTCGTGCTCTCGGCGGCATAGTCGGACATGAAGGCGTCCAGGTCGCCCCGGTTCCAGTCACCCGCGGACCGATCCAATTGAGCCGACAGTTGCCGGGTAAGCGCGGCACGATCCATCGAGGACGTCGACGTCGGCTGACCGGGAGGACGACATGCCACCAGCAGCGCCAGAACCAGCAAGGAGGAACGCATGAGGATTGGGAAAAGGTGATTCAAGGTGGGTGACTCGCATGAACGATGCAAGATCCGGCTCCCCCGGCTTATACTTGGGCGATGACTGACGTCCAGCCTCAGTCGCCGGCCGATGCCCCCGTCCGGCGCTCGGGCGCGGTTCGACACCGTCCAATCTCCGACTATGGGTTGATTGGCGACATGCGAACGGCGGCCCTGGTGGGATTGGACGGAGCAATCGACTGGTGCTGCCTTCCCCGCTTCGACAGCGGCAGTGTATTTGCCGCGCTGCTCGACACCGAACGGGGTGGTACCTGGGCGATCCACCCAGAGGGCCGGTGGACATCCACCCAGCGCTATCTTCCCCGCACCAACATTCTGGAGACCACGTTCCGCACCGCCGAGGGCGGGGTCATCAGTCTCACCGACTTCATGCCGGTGGCCGAAGACGGTCGCCCGTCAGGCCAGCATCCAGAGATTCACCGACGAATGCGCTGCAGCCGCGGCCGAGTGGCCATGAGTATGACGTTCATGCCTCGTTTCGAGTACGGCGCGCGGACCACGCGGCTGGACCTGCTCCGAGCGGGCCTGTTCGCTACCGACCGTACCGACCAGGTGCTGACCCTCTCCAGTGCCAAGCCGTTCGAGTGGCAGGTCGAGCAGTCTACGGCCACCGCGCGGTTTGAATTGGAGAAGGGTGAGGAGCGGTGGATGGTCCTGCGGTACGACGATGACGACATCCACCCGGTGGATCGCTACGAGAGCTCGCGGAAGCTGGACAATACCGCCGCTTTCTGGCAGCGGTGGTCGGCCAAGGTTCGCTACCGCGGCCCCTATCGAGGCATGGTAAAGCGCTCGGCACTGGCCTTGAAGCTCCTCACCCATGCCGAGACTGGTGCCCTGATTGCGGCCCCCACCACCTCGCTACCGGAGACGGTGGGAGGGGGGCGGAACTGGGACTACCGCTTCGTCTGGTTGCGCGACGCCGCGTTTACCCTGGCGGCGTTGGATGCGGTAGGGCACCACCGGGAAGCCGACCAGTTCATGCGCTTCCTGAAAAAGGTCTGCCGCCACGAAGGTGGCGGCCACCTGCAGATCATGTATGGCATCGACGGGCGGCGCGACCTGGTCGAGCGCCAGTTGGATCACCTGAGTGGCTATCGCAACTCGAGGCCGGTCCGGGTCGGCAATGGCGCGGTGGGTCAGCTTCAGCTGGACGTATACGGTGAGGTGCTCGAAACAGCGGACATCTGGCGTCGCAATCACGAAATGACCGAGGGCACCTGGCGGGTGCTGCGGGGGCTGGTGGATTGGGTCAGCCGGAACTGGCACTTGCCTGATTCCAGCATATGGGAAGTCCGGGGTGAGGTCCGCCACTACGTCTTCAGCAAGGTGATGAGCTGGGTTGCGTTGGATCGGGGGGTCCAGATCGCCGAGGAGTTGAACCTCGAGTCCGATACCGTTGCCTGGCGGGCCGCCCGGGACCGGGTGCACGCCGAGATCATGGAGCGGGGGTGGAGCGAAGAGCGACAATCCTTCGTGCAATCGTACGACCACGATGCCCTGGATGCAGCAGCCCTCGCCATCCCCATGGTGCGGTTCCTACCGTGGAATCACCCCAGAGTCCATGGGACGGTTCACGCGATTGCGCGGGAGCTGACCACACAGGACGGTGAATTGGTGTTTCGGTATCGTCACCCAGACGGGCTGGAGGGCGAGGAGGGCGCCTTCTCGATTTGTACGTTCTGGCTGGCTCAGGCGCTAGCCATGATTGGCGAGCGAGAGCAGGCCGAGCGGGTGTTCCGCCGGATGCTCCGACACGCCAACCATGTAGGCCTATACTCGGAGGAAATCGACCCGTATACCGGTGAATTCCTGGGGAACTTTCCTCAGGCCTTCACTCATATTGCTTTGATCAACTGTGCCGCGGCTTTAGCCGGCCTCGACGCGCGGGGCTGATCCGACGCCCCGCGCTCGATGCTGTTAGGAACGCCGGTTCGACCTTCTGGTGCTCCGGGCGCTCTTTCGGGCCGTACGCCGGGCGGAACGTCCAGCTTTCCGGGCAGTCTTCCGCCCCTTTCGGGCTGTCTTCCGAGCCGCGCTGCTCGACGCCCGGCTACTCTTCCGCGCGGCCTTCTTGGACGCCCGGCCACTCTTCCGCGCGGCCTTCTTGGAGGCCCGGCTACTCTTCCGCGCCGCGCTCTTGGAGGCCCGGCTACTCTTTCGCGCCGCGCTCTTGGAGGCCCGGCTACTCTTTCGCGCCGCGCTCTTGGAGGCCCGGCTACTCTTTCGCGCCGCACTCTTGGACGCGCGGCTGCTCTTCCGCGCCGCGCTCTTGGTTGCGCGGCTGCTCTTGCGCGCGGCCTTTTTGGATGCCCGGCTACTCTTGCGCGCCGCACGCCGACCCTTTCTGGCAGTCTTGCGGGCCGAACGTCTCTCCGTTCGTGCCGATTTCCGTGCGGACCTTCGAGCTAACCTTTTGCCTCTCCTGCTTCCCGATGACTCGCTATCGGATGAGTCTCCGAAATCAAATGAACGGGAAGACCCCGAGCTTGACGAACTGCTCTCGGAAGGCAGCGGATCCATCCACCCAGAGCCCGACCAGCCCATCTCCATATAATGAAGTTCGGCCATCTTAGCTTCCTCCGAACGCGAGTGCGGCGCCACCCGCCGCCGGTCCGAGGCGCACGAAGCGCCAACCGGGTGAGTCAGGACATATAACTTGCACATCCTCAAGGCTTGTGCAAGCCATTCCGCGAAACTGAACGCCGGGACATGCTGGTCCCGCCGGATTCGAGTGCGCTATTTTAACCGCTATTCTGCCATTCCCTGGATCACGCTCTGGTGAACTCACCAGTGGTTTCGCCGGTTAATCGTCGCCCAAATCGGCGCCGAGGTGTATTGCCCCATCTTATTGGGGTACTTGTCGTTGCAACTTCGATCAACACGCCGGGCACGGCGCAGACCGTGGCCGAGGTCCAGGTTACCCCGGAGACGATGACGCTGGGTGTGGGCCAGAAGCAGGCGCTCTTTGCCACAGCTTTCGACCCGCGTGGGAATCTCCTTGCCGCCGCCAAATTCACCTTCTGGAGCTCGGACAGTTTGATCGCCGAGGTCAGGAAGGACGGCACGGTCGTGGGCAAGAAGCCCGGACTGGCCAAGATCGAGGCGAGGTCGCAGGGGAAGAGGGCGTCTCTGGCCGTGCTCATCACCGGCAGCGCTCCAGGAGAGCCCGCCGGCACCCCAGCGTCGACCGCGTCCGTCCTCACGTTGGAGCCACCAGCGCTCACCTTGATGCCGGGGGAAACGGCCCGGATCCGCGCCCA
>DASUVR010000149.1:0-11336 GCA_036378855.1 Gemmatimonadales bacterium
GCTCGTGGTTCCCCGACTGCTCCTGGCGCAGGGGGACGACAAAGGCGGCGATGACTTCGACGACGTCCACTTCCACCTGACCAACTACATCCAGGAAGGCACCGACGTGCGTGACTTCCTTCGGATCATGGGGAAGCGGGCCCATCGGTCCACCCTGTTCGGCATTCCCTTGCAACAAACCTGGTCGTACGAAAACTCGGGAAACTACGCCCCGACCTATTATTTGCAGACCGACGCGCCGCTCTACTACTACTCCTTTACCGACGCCTTCATCGCGATGGCGTACAAGTCGCTCAAGCCTGAGCAGCAAGCCCGGCTCGACCCAATGATCACCGGCTTCAACCCCGCCGACATGTACGCCGCTGACCACATCCGACGGGTGCTCAAGACCTTCCCTGGTGTGTTCACCGGGATCGGCGAATTCACCATCCATAAGGAGTTCGTGTCCTCCAAGGTGGCGGGAGATGTCGCCAGCCTCACCGATCCGGCCCTGGACAAGATTCTCGATTTTGCCGGCGAGGTCGGGCTGGTGGTACTGATCCACAACGACATGGACATGCCGTTTGCCAAGGCGGGGGCCGAGCCGGTCTTCCTGACCCAGATGAAGGCCCTGCTGCGGCGGCACCCCAAGACCACTATTATTTGGGCGCACATGGGTTTGGGGCGGGTGGTGCGTCCGATCCAGGCCTCCGCCACCGCGCCGGTGACGGAACGGAACCCCAATCAGGGCGCGATCGTGGAGGGGATCCTCTCCGACCCGGCCTTGCGCCACGTGTACTTCGATATAAGCTGGGACGAGGTTGCCAAATATCTTCTGGCAACACCCGAGACCACACGGCGTGCCGCCACACTGATCGACCGCTATCCCGACCGATTTCTGTTTGGATCGGATGTGGTGGCGCCGCGAGACACAACCCAGTACTACGCGGTGTTCGAGATGTATCGTCCGCTATGGACCCTCCTCACGCCCGAGGCGAGCGAGAAAGTGCGCAAGGGAAACTACGAGCGGCTGTTCGACGCGGCCCGCCAGCGGGTGCGGGCCTGGGAGCGAGCCCAGGGATGGTGAAGAAGATTCTGGCTCGGCGGCGCTGGCGATGGCTGGCGCTGGCCGCCTGCCTGGCGATCATCCTTGGTGCGGCGGCCGGCGGTCCCACCGAGGAATACACCATCGAGCTGGGACCGTTCCATCTGCCGTCGGCGGCCAGCCACGATGAGGTCGAGCAGCCCCGGCCGCTCACCCTCGCGTTACCGGTGGAAGGCTGGCTCCGAAGCATCGCGTTCGACGTGGTGGATGACCGGGGCGAGAAGATCCCCGGAGCGCTTCACCATCTCAATCTGATTGCGCCGGAGCAGCGGGAGCTGTTCAGCCAGATCAGACTACGCATCGGTGCAGCGGGATCAGAGACTAAGCCGTACGGCCTGCCCTGGTTCCTGGGCTATCCGGTCCATCGCGGCGACAGTCTCCTGGTCACCGCCATGCTGCACAATCCGACACCGCGAGAGCATCACGGTGTGAAAGTGCGGGTCCAGCTGGGGCTGACGCCGTCCACCTCATGGCTCCGGCCGGTTGGGATCCGTCCGGTGTATCTGGATGTGATGCCGCCGGCGGGCCGGCACGCCTTCGACTTGCCGCCGGGCCGCTCCACCCGAAGCTGGGAAGGCCGGCCGGCCGTCGCGGCACGGCTGCTAGCCGCGGGAAGCCACCTGCATGAATACGGCACCGGCCTCAAGCTCGAGGACGTCTCTGCCGGGAAACTGCTCTGGGAGGCGCGACCCAAACTCGACGACAAGGGCGAGGTGGTCGGCATGCCCATTCATTACTTCCTGCCCTTCGGCGTGCAGCTCACTCCCGATCATGTATATCGCCTCACGGCGGAATACAACAATCCGACCGGGAAGGTGCTGGAAGACGGAGGGATGGGCGCCCTGGGCGGCATCGTGCTGCCTCAGGACGGCAAGGCATGGCCTGCCGTCGCTCGAGGAGACTCAGTCTACCTGCACGATGTTCGGGTCCAAGGTGCCCCCAGCGAGATGATGAACGGTGGTCACCATCACTCCGGAGAGCACCATCACTAGGCTGTGGCTGTTGTAGTCAGTAGGTCCAGGTGATCGCCAGCGTAGTGCCGAAGTCGTTCTTGGGAATATCTTCCACCGGCGGCTTGCTGTCGTAGGCATCGAACAGCGTGCCCGTCACCATGAAGTCCTTCAATATTTCGTACGATACCCGTAGATCGCTCTGCAGTCTCACCCGGCCCTGGACCGTGAAGCTGGGGTAGGCCTGGCTCGACAACGAGACATCGAGCTTGGGCTGGTCATAGCGGAACGCGCGAAAAGCAGCGCCCAGCAGACCCTCGAAGCCGGTGGTGGTCGTATCCCTGGTGAAGTACCGCTCCCGGGTCAACACCACGCCCCCGCTGCCCAGGAACTCGATGTGGTTGGACTGGGCCAGCATCCGGGTCCCAAAGCCAACCAGCCTCGCCCGTCCTGATAGATCGAGCTCGTCGTTCCGGTCATAACCGATTACGAAACCGGTGCTCCATCGGTTGCTCAGGAATAGACGCTCAGTAAGCGAGGTGGAAAGGCGAGAGTTTTTGGTCGCGTCATTCCGGTCCTCGATGAACCCGGTGAGATCGAGGGTAGTCTCCGCCCCGGGCCCCCGGTACTGCACTCTGGCCCCGGTGGAGAGCTGAACCGCGTTGTGCGCTTTCTGGAAGGAGAACCCCAGGTCGAAATATCCATTCAGCCGGGCCAGGAACTTTCCCTGGATCGGCGTCATGCCAACGATCTCGGAGAGCTGAAGGGTGACATCCCCTAAGACCAGTCGGCCGCCCTGAGCCAGCCCCAGAGGACCGTAGAACTTGCGTCCCGAAGCCAGGCGTACTTCCACGATGGTCGACGTGCTGATCCGATCGACCTTGTCCCATTCGATGTAGACGGTACCCAGATCGTCGGTCGAGTATTTGAGCAGCCCCCGCGACAGAGACTTCACCTCTCCGGTAATCCGGTCTCCATTCCGGATCCAGACCGAATCGGTCTTCTGCGCCTCAGCGGCGCCGGCGCCGATGCCGAGGAGAAGGGAAACCCCCGGCACGACCAACAGACGAGGGAGTGCCGTACTGCCTACCTGGCCGCCGAGTCTGCCGGAGCCGCTTCCCGCAGGGGCTGCGCCCCCTTTCCTCCTATGACGCGTTTGATCGTGGTGCCCGCCGGAATCCTATCCGACGCCGAGTCGAGCCCATTTACCACCGCGAGACGTTCCAACGGTATGGTGGATGGAAATTTCTGGTTGAACTCCTCCAGCGACATCTCCTTGTCCAACTTCACCAGCTCCACCTTGTAGGGCTCCACGTCGAGCCGGGCCTTATCGGTCAGCTCGGAAAAGCTATTGATGGCGTGTTTGAACGTCTCGTCGTATGCCTGAAGTTTCCCTCCGGGAGTGTAGCCCAGGAGCTGGTACGTCAGGTCTCCATATTTGACAAAGGTGACCATGCCCTGAATGGGGCCCTGTTCGGTCTGCGTCTCGAAGTAGCTCGAGACGGCCGGCAGGCCATTGATTGGGGCGCTCGACGGCTGACCGCCCTTTATCCCCTCCTGCCCGAGGAACTGTTTGGCGGCCTCATCGGGCGAGCCCTTGCCGGGAGCGGTGAGCTGGAGCATGGCGTCCTGCTGCGGGCTGATCGCGACCAGCGCCTCGGGAGAGTTCTTCGATTTCCAGCCCGAGGGGAGGTCCAGTTTGAACTTCAGCCCGGGATGGTAGAACGTGTTCCCTTCGATGTATCCCTGCCTGGGGTCCTCGCCGTAGGTCATGCCGCTCAGAATCGGGAGGTATTCGGCCCGACCCTCTCTGAGCTTGTCCTTGGGGACCGAGAGGGTGTCGAGACGCTTGAGAGTGGCCTGGATCCGGTTGCCCGGATTGGGATGAGTCGATTCCCACTCGGGAATGTCCCCGGCGCCCTCCAACTTGCTGACGCGCTGCAGGGTCTCGAACATGCTGGCCATGGCGTGCGGATCGTAGCCCTCCTTCACCATGTACTTGAAGCCGAGCTGGTCGGATTGGCTTTCCGCGTCACGCCCGTACTTGAGGAAAAGCACACCCAGGCCCTGGCTCGCGAGGCCCGCGTACCGGGCAATGTCCGACGAGATGATGCTCCCCACTCCGAGGCCGATCTGGGCCAACTGCTCCCGGGTCATCTGCTGGACCGAGTGCCTGGCGGTGACGTGGCCGATCTCGTGGCCCAGCACTCCGACCAGCTCAGCTTCGCTGTTCATGTGGGTCAGGATGCCGCGGGTAACGAAGATAGAACCGCCGGGCAGAGCAAAGGCGTTGACGGTCGGATCGTCCATCACGTAGAAAGCCCACGGCAACTTGGGGCGCTCTGATGTCGTGGCGATGGCCATGCCGAGCTTGGTCACGTAGTCTTTCACCTGCTGATTGTCGTACACTCCCATCGTTTGGACGATCTGCTGGGCGTACTGCTGGCCCATCTGGATCTCCTGCGATTCCGACACCAGAGACAGTTCGCTCTTTCCGGTAACAGGATTCCGGGCACACGACACCAGAGCGGCCGCGGCCAGGGCGGAACGAAAGCCGACTTTCCAGAAGGCTGCGCGCATGATGCCTCCCTTTCTCCAGTCTTAATGTCGGAGTGACCGGGCCAGCACGCCCGGTGGATCTCGCGGTGAGCTCTACTCGGGGTAATTGACCATGATGGTGAGTCCCGTGAGCTGAAACGGTTCTCGGAACGGCACCAGCCGGGTTCGGTATGCCAGCATGCTTGTCGGAAGCACCGCCGGCTCGTCCCGCGGCTGGTCTGGGAATCTGAACGTCTTTCGGTCCACCACGTCTATTCGCCGGAGCCAAGCAGGGCCAGCATCCAGGGACAGTTCTCGGCCATCATCGGATACCTGCCAGCGGCCCACGTACACCAGGGTCAGCTGGTGTCCGCAGTCCGCGTCCCGGCTGACCTGTTCCAGGGAGAAGACATGGCTGGGCAGGAGCGTCAGCACCACCTCATCACGCCACGCTTCGCCACAGGAATAGTGACTGGAATACGTTCCCGGGACGGTAAGCGCCGGCTCGTGCGATCCAGCGGCAAGGCAGCCCACCAGCAGGAGCGCCCCGAGCTCGGATCCGCAGGGCAGGAACCATGTGCGCGTCCCGGAGCTCCGGGTTCCCGGGTTCCTCATCACGTGCAGGTGGCGTCTCCGTGGCAGCGAAATCGATTACGGAGCTGCAAAGGTGCCACCGCATTCGTAGCCTAGCCTACTGTCACAAGTGACAGTTCCGAGCGGGCGAGGAAGAGGAGCCGTCTCTCCGCGGCAATTCCTATTGACGTAGTCCCCTTTGGCTTTTAGGATGCGACGCGCGCCTAAAACCGTTTGAGAATCATTCTCAATGTTAGGAAGTCACGTGATCAGGTACTCCCTCCCCCTGCTCATCCTGGCTGGTCTGCCTGCCGCGGCATCGGCCCAGAGTGATTCGTCCCGGACGGCGCGGCGGGACACCACGCCGCTCACTCTTCCGACCTTGGAGGTGAAGGGCGCCGCTCGGCCGGCCTATCTGACTTCGCAGACCTCGACCGCTACCAAGACCAACACCCCCCTCCGCGATGTACCCCAGTCGGTCACCGCAATTACCCGGAATGTCATCGCGGACCAGCGGATGGAGAGCATGGGAGAGGTGACCCGGTATATCCCCGGCATCACCATGGCGCAGGGGGAGGGCAACCGCGACCAGGCTACGATCCGGGGGAACAACACCACAGCGGGGTTCTTCGTCAACGGCATGCGGGACGACGTCCAGTACTTTCGCGACCTGTACAACGTCGAGCGGGTAGAGGCGCTGAAGGGCGCCAACGCGCTGATCTTCGGCCGGGGCGTTGGAGGCGGGGTGCTTAACCGGGTGACCAAGGTGGCAGACTGGACGCCGGTTCGTGAGCTGTCGCTGCAGGGCGGATCCTACGGGAACCGGCGCACCGCGGTGGACGCGGGGCAGGGAATCTCCGACGCGATTGCGCTTCGCATCAACGGTGTCTACGAGAACTCCGATGTGTACCGCAACGAGGTCAACATCGAGCGCTACGGCGTCAATCCCACTGCGACCATTCAGCTCTCACCCCAGACCCGGGTGCTGGCGAGTTACGAGCATTTCAAAGACAATCGCACCGCCGACCGGGGAATTCCGTCCTTTGCCGGAGCGCCGCTCTCGGCCACGACGCCCCGCACCTTCTTCGGCGATCCCTCGGTCAGCTACGCCGACGCGCTGGTAAACATCGGAACCGCCAGTATCGAGCACACCACCAACGGCCTCGTTACTCTGAGGAACCGAAGCCAGTTTGCCGACTACGACAAGATCTACCAGAACGTGTATCCCGGGGCGGTTACCCCTGCGGGTACCGAGGTCAATATCCTGGCTTACAACAACGCGACCAAGCGGCGCAACCTGTTCAACGAATCGGAAATCAGCTATCGCCTGGTGACGGGCCCGATCAGTCAGATTCTGCTCGGTGGCTTTTCCGTCGGCCGGCAGATCACCGACAACTTCCGGAACACCGGCTACTTTAACGACTCGACCACGGCGCTTCTCGCCCCTGTTTCCAATCCGACCATCGCGGTGCCGGTCACCTTCAGACAAAGCGCAACCGACGCCGACAACCATTCCACGGCCACGTCGCTCTCCTTCTATGGACAGAGCCAGGTGGTGCTGTCGGAGCAATGGCAGGCCATCGTTGGCGCGCGCTACGAGCACTTCGACGTGGACTTCTACAACCATCGCAACAACGACGCGCTGAGCCGCACCGACGATCTGATCTCGCCCCGGGCTGCCTTGCTGTTCAAGCCGGTCGAGAGCGTCAGCCTGTACTCCAGCTACAGTGTGTCGGCCCTTCCCAGCTCGGGGGATCAGTTCTCCTCGATGACGGTAACCAGCGCGACCCTGGAGCCCGAAAAGTTCAAGAACTACGAGATCGGAGCCAAATGGGACGTATTCGAACGGCTGTCGCTGGCAAGCGCGGTCTATCGTCTGGACCGGACCAACACCACGGCGCCGGATCCAGCCGACCCCAGCCGAACGGTTCAGACCGGCAGCCAGCGGACCAAGGGTTTCGAATTCAGCCTGACCGGCGCGGTGACTCCCGAATGGCAGATCATCGGCGGCTATGCCAATCAGGATGCAAAGGTCACCAGCCGGACGGCGGCGGCTGCGGAAGGAGCCAGGGTTGCCCTGGTACCCCGGAACACAGTCTCTCTGTGGAACCGTTATCAGGCTACCCATGCGCTGGGTTTCGGTCTGGGCGTGGTCTACCAGGACGACATGTACGCCGCGATCGACAACGCGGTAACGCTGCCCAGCTTCACCCGGTTCGACGCGGCGGCTTACTATACCATAAGCCGGCACTTCCGAGTTCAGGCCAACCTGGAGAACGTCTTCGACCAGCAGTACTACGGGACGGCGAACAGCAACGACAACATCAGCCCGGGCTCACCCCGCGCCTTGCGAGTCGCCGTTACTACCGGCTTCTGAGCTTCAGCTGCCACTGAGAGACCCCGCGCGACAAGGCGGGGTTTTTTCATGGCATACAATCGAGCTATCCTCCATTCCGTGAAGAACACTCCGTCCACCCCGATCAAACAGCTGGCCGCTCGAAGCTGGGATGCCATTGTTGTCGGCGCGGGACATAACGGTCTCACCTGCGCCGCATACCTGGCGCGCACCGGTCTACAGGTCTTGGTACTGGAGAGCCGCAACCGGATTGGTGGCGCGTGCACCCTGGAGGAGACCTGGCCCGGATATCGGGTGTCCCCCTGCGCCTATGTGTGCGGGCTGCTCCATCCACTGGTGATCGAAGAGCTCGACCTGGTGCGCCGAGGGCTCGAGTGGCACCCGGCCATGCCCGGTCTCTTCGTTCCCTTCGACGACGGCAGCAGCGTGCAGCTCTGGGGAGACGATGAACGGCTGGAAGAAGAGATCCGCCGCTTTGCCCCGGGAGATCTCTCGGGTTGGAGAGCGATGTCTCGGCTCAAGGCCCGGGTCCGCGACGCCCTCCGTCCGCCCGGACCGAGCGACCTGTGGATCGGGCCCGCGCCCAGCCGCTCGGCAATAGAGTCCCGCCTAGGCCATGACCCGGACGCCATCGGACTCCTCTTCGAGTGGTCCATGGTCGAATTCGTCGAGCGCTACCTCGACGATGAACGGCTGCAGCTGTCACTGCTGGGACAGGGCGTGATTGGCACCAATGCCAGTCCGCACGAGCCTGGAACCGCGTCAATTCACCTCCATCACGCCTCGGGCCGAATGGGCGGAATCCCCGGCATGTGGGGCTACATCAAAGGGGGAATGGGCCGAGTCTCCTTTATCCTGGCGGATGTCGCCCGGGAGGCCGGTGTCCAGGTCGTGACCGAAGCACCGGTCAGACTCATTATGCCCGGCGAGGGCGTCGAGCTGGAGGGAGGAGAGCGGCTGCGGGCTCCAGTCGTGATCTCCAACGCCGATCCGCGCACCACCCTCCGGTTGCTGGGTGACGGAGCAGATGCAGCATGGCGGGCGCAGGTGGAGCGGATTCCGATGACCGGCTGCACGGTCAAGATCACCGTGGCCCTCCAGGAGCTACCAAATTTTCGGGCCCGTCCCGGCACCATGGAGCCGCATCATCTCGGGCAGGTCAACACCCCGCTCAGCAAGGCTGAGTGGCGGGCCCACTATGAAACCGCTCAGGCCGGCGGCCTGCCTCCCCGACTCTGGACCGAGCTCTACTTCCAAAGCTCGCATGATTCGAGCGTGACGCCCGATGGTAAGCACATCATGAGCATCTTTGCCCAACCGGTTCCCTACCACTTTACCAGCGGAAGCTGGGACCGCCGGCGGGATGAAGTGGCCCGCGTTGCGCTGGAATCGGTCGGACGGTTCTGCAGCAACATTCCCGACGCCGTCTTGCAGCTGGAGGTCATGGGCCCGCCCGACATCGAGCGGCGTACCGGGCTCACTGGAGGACACATCTTCCAGGGCGAGTGTCTGCCGGACTACATGTGGGACCGGAGGCTGAAGCCGGGCACGCCGATGAACGGGGTTTTCCTCTGCGGAGCAGGGACCTACCCGGGCGGGAGCGTCATCGGGATCAATGGCCGCAACGCCGCGATGGAGGTACTGCGGGAATCGTCCCATTCCTCTCGGTCAAACGTCACCAACTTGCCGGAGCGGCCTACCGGACGACGGGTGACGTGATCCGTCTCACAGATGTAAATACCTGACATAGAGTTACGTAGATCTGTTCAGGCAAGACCATTAGTTTTCCAAGAGCAATTCGGTGCGTTCGGCCGGGTTGGGCGGCGGGGAAACCCGGCTGTCCCCGATCTGTGCGCGACCTATACCAGGAGCCTAATTGCGCTCTTATCCGCCGGCCTTCAAATTTGAGCGATCCTCTCCTACGGGATGTCTCCCGGCGGCAGCATGACCACGCCTATTGCCTGTCTTCAGTGCACTGGCCCGCTCGGGCCTGATGACCGCTTTTGCGCCCGGTGCGGAGCGGAGCTTTTGTGGTGCGCGAGTTGTGGCGAGTTCCTGCTGCAGAGCAACGAGACCTGCCCCAAGTGCGGCACTCCAGGCATCCCTCGCCCCGACGCTCGCTCCATTTCCGGCGACCTCACCGAAGAGAATTCTCCCTGGGATGAAGTGGTAGCCCGGCTTCGTCGCGCCACGCTCGGCGAGTTCGAGATTGGGCATGAGCTGGGCCGAGGTGGGATGGCCGCGGTATTCCTGGCGCACGAGCTGTCGCTGCATCGGGACGTGGCCATCAAGGTCATGTCGCCCGCGATGCTGATGGGCGAGGGTATGATCGATCGCTTTCGCCGGGAAGCGATCACCATCGCGCATCTCAACCATCCCAACATCGTCTCCGTGTATTCGGTGCGGGCCGCCGAAGGCCTCCACTTCTTCGTCATGCGCTGCATCCAGGGACGCTCGCTGGAGCAGGTGCTCAAGGATGCGGGCAGGCTGCCGCTCGCCACGGTCCGGTCCATTCTGTACCACGTCGGTTCCGCTCTGGCTTACGCTCACCGATTCAAGGTGGTGCATCGAGACATCAAGCCGGCGAACATCCTGATCGACGAGGACGGCAACGCCGTGGTCACCGACTTCGGCATCGCCAAGGCTGCGGAGGGACCGAGCCACACCCACACCGGCTTCATGGTAGGAACGCCGGCTTATATGAGCCCGGAGCAGTGCGCCGGCGGTGAAGTGTCGGGCGCCTCGGACCAGTATTCCCTCGGGGTGGTGGCCTATGAGATGATCACCGGCGTGCCGCCATTCACCGGGTCCACCTACTCAGTCATCCAGGCACACGTCGAGCAGCCGCCCCGTCCGCTGCGCGAGCACGGGGATTGTCCGCCCGAGCTGGAGAGTGCGATTCTGCGGATGCTGGCCAAGAATCCGGAGGACCGCTGGCCCAGCATGACGCAGGCGCTCACCGCGCTCGGCGCCGCGGCGCTGCCGGAGGACGACCCGGCGCGTGCCGAGCTGAGCCGGTTTGCCATGGCAGGATCGCGCACCACGTTCGTGTCGGGCAATGGATCGCGGGCCGACAGGTCCTCCGCCGTCCTCCAGGCTACTCCACCGGGAATGATGCGGGCCGTGAGCATTCTTCCGCCTCCGGCCGGGCTCGAGGTGGGCGACAGCTTCCTGCTGGTGGCGCGGGTGCACGACGGCCAGGCGGCTCGCTTGCCTACCAGCCCGGTGCAATGGAGCAGCGACTCACCCGGTGTGCTCCGGGTCAACGCCACCAAGGCCGTTGCGACTGCTGTCACCCAGGGCACCGCCCTCATTCGGGCCATCTGCGATGGTCAGGAGGGCCGGCTCAGAGTCACGGTCGCTCCGCCCCGGGCCGATTCGATCGTGGTCAAGGCGGTCGAGAAGGCAATCACCGTGGGCGACGAGATCCGCCTGGAGGCAACGCCGCGCGACAAGCGGGGACGGGCGGTTGACCGGCCGGTAACCTGGCGATCCGAGGATGACGCCGTGGCCACCGTCAGCCTCGACGGGATTCTGGTCGCGCGCTCCGGCGGGTCTGCCCGTATCGTGGCCGAGCTCGACGAAGCTCGCGCCAATGTCGGAGTCACCGTGCTTCCTCCCCGGGTGGCGGCGGTGCACATCTCGGCGGCGCCCGAGTCGGTGGTAGCCGGAGATTCGTTTGCGCTCACCGCCACGCCGCTCGATCGCTGGGCCGGCGCGCTCACCGACCGGAGCGTGGCCTGGAGCGTCAGCGACGTGAACATCGCGGTGGTAACTGCCGGGGGGTGGGTAATCACCCGGAATCCGGGACACATCATGCTCACCGCGGTGTGTG
>DASUVR010000150.1:0-7777 GCA_036378855.1 Gemmatimonadales bacterium
GGAGCACTGGCTCAGCCTCCGCCCTGCCCCGCTCCGGGAGGCGAGCCGCTGGCTGGAGCACTACCGGGCCTTCTGGGAGAACCGGCTCGACGCGCTCGAAAGCTTCTTGGGCAGGACGGAGAAAGGATGAGCCGCCGCGAATCGGGCGAGACCCTGGTGGTGCGGCGATTCATCCCGGTGCCGAGGGAGCGCGTGTTTCAGGCCTGGCTCGACCCTCTGAGTCTGAGCCAGTGGATGCGGCCGGGCGGGGCCACCGATGCAACCGCGGAGGTGGATCCCAGGGTGGGCGGGAAGTTCCGAATCGTGATGATCGAAGGACTGAAGCGCTACGAGCACACCGGCGAGTATGTGGCGATCGAGCCGCCCGAGCGTCTCGAGTTCACCTGGATCTCCGAGGCCACCGAGCACCGCATCACGGTGGTGGCCATCGAGTTTCTGGAAAGGGATCGGGGGACCGAGCTGATTCTCAGCCACCGCCGGCTGCCGCCGAAGCAGGTGGAGTCGCACCGTCGGGGTTGGACCGACATCCTCCGGGCCATCTCCAGCTCGTCCAAGTAGTACAAGGTCACCTCCCAGCCCTCGGTCTTCATTCACTCACCCCGGTCCACGTCCTCCCCGGGGTTCCAAGTCATCCCAGGCGAAGGTTGTGAGGATCTCTTCACAACTGACTCACGACCCTTTCGTGCACCGCGGATCATCTTCTGGATGCCTGATCGGACACGCCAACGCGGTGCCGGTGCTGCTATCTGGCTCGTGCGTGGCGGTCGGAGGCACTTCCAGGATAGGAGGACGTATGAGACACCATTTTCTGCGGCCCAGCCTGTTGGCGCTTGGGGCGCTCGGGCTGGCTGCGTGCGGGGAGCAGGCCACCCAGCCCAACCCGGCGACGGATCAACCGACCGCGCCAGAGCTTGCCGTCACCTCGAATACCTGGGTCGCCCGGCGCGACATGCCTCTTGAGCTGTATGAACAGGCCCTTGCCGTGGTGCCCAACTCGGCCGGCCAGTCCATTCTCTACGCCATCGGCGGCGGCAAAGCAAACAGCCCATATAACGGCGCACCAGTCACAATGGGCGAGGTGCTGGCATACAACGTCGCTACCGACCGCTGGTCATGGAAGAGAGACATGCCCGCTGCTCGCTGGGGGATGAATGGCGCTGGGGTCATCGGCGAGAAAATTTATGTCACCGGAGGGTATACAAAGGGAGGGTATCGCTCGGTCACCGCGTCGCTCTTCGTCTATAATACCGCGTCCGATACCTGGACCCGGAAGCGGGACATGCCGGCAGCTGGCGGCGACGGGGTGACGGGTGTTATCGGTGGCAAACTCTACGTGCTCACCTTCAATTACTACTATAGGAACCCGGAGGTGAACTTCTTCCGGTATAATCCGATCACGGATTCGTGGACCAAACTCCCGGCGCCTACCGATTATCCCCTTCTAAACGTGGGCGGGGGCGTGATGTACGATAAGTTATACCTCACGGGTAGCACGGCGGGCCTACAGGAGCCGCCCTGGACCGGTTCCAAGTCCAGGGTAATGGAGTTCAACCCGATCACCAACCGATGGACGCAAAAACGACCGTGGACTAACCCGTCCTGTCTGATCGTCGCCTACGACTGTAACGTCTCGGGGCCAACGGCGATCATGCAGGCTCAACTGTACGTTTTTGGTCATTATACGGCTGATCGTTCCGGGGGCACAGGCATCTTCAGCTATGAGCCGCTCAGCGATACCTGGAAAAGCAAGCCTCTGCTCACCACGTTCAGCTACTGGGACGCAAGCAGACTTGCGGCAGAGCGCGTGTTTGTGAATGGGAAACCCCGGGTCGAGATGATCGGGGGGTTCCGTCCCGGAAACAACCAGCAGTACATCCCATAGCCTGTCCGGCAACGCTCAACAACGTCTCGCCTCTCGGCGAGACGTTGTTCATAGGAGGCCTCATCACTCTGCTGCCCCGCAGGACTTAATCTTCCAACGAGCGCCTCACGCCGTAACGGACGGCAGTTGCCTGATCACGGCAGCACCAGGCGCAGCCCCAGGTTGATCATGCTTCCCTCCAACGGCGCCCAGGCGTCCACCGTCCACCTTCCGCCCGGCCCCGGCTCCGGCCGAACTAGAGGCTGGTAGTCGCTCAGCCGGACACCGGTCAGATTCTCGGCGTTCAGAAAAACGGTAGCTCGGTGCCCCAGGCGCTTCATCGCCAGGAAACCCACGATCACGTAGGGATGACTCACCGTCGCATAGGGATCGTCCTCCAGCGCCTGCTGCCCAACGTAGCTGACTTCGAGTGCCACCTGTCCTGTCTCCTCCTCCTCGATGATCCCGTCGAACGTCACCACGTGTTTCGGCGTAAGCGAGACCGTACGGCGCACCTCAGGCGCTGCATCGGGATCGGCCTCGGTCGCGTCGGTATACGTGTACGTCGCGGTCAGCAGAAAGGGGTCACGGGTCCACCGGGCAAACAGCTCCGTGCCCCAGGTGCGAGTTGGCGTCGGCGCGTTGATCACTCGAAGCGTCGGCGCAGTCGGGTCTGCCGACGGCGGTAGGGTCGCCATCTGGAGAGCATGATCGATGGCCGAGCCGAAAAGAGTGCCATCCAGCTCGAATCCGCCGAAGTGGCCAGTGAGCGCGAGCGATGCACTCCTGGCTCGCTCTGCCACCAAATCTCCCAGTGCCGCTACCGGCTGCAACCCGGTGACAGCCGTCTCCTCCAGCCGCGCCGTCGGCGCCGCGAACCCGGTGCCTCCGCTGAGCCGGGCCGACCACCGCGGGCCCGGCTTCGCGAGGATCGAGACCCGAGGGCTCAGGATGGTGCCGACGAGGTTCGAGTGATCCAGCCGAAGGCTGGTGGAGGTACGAAGCCAGGGTGTGAACGACCGGTCGTATTGCACGAAGGCGCCCGGAGTGGCCGTGGTGCGGTCGAAGCGGGGGACGTCGTAGGCCCGCAAGCCTTCGGCGTCGATTGCCGCGCCCAGGACCCAGCTGGCACTGCTCCAGCTCGGTCTCGGGTCGGTTCGCACCAGCGCGACCTCGGCAAAGCCGGAGCGCACCCGGTCGCGCTCGGTCCTCTCGCCGATCAGGTGCTGCTGGAATTGATGGACCGCGGCTCCCCTGAGGCTGAGAGTCCAGCCTGGGGAGAGGACGCGTTGTCCGTTGACGCCCAGATCGAAGTGTCTGGTTTCGATCGCTTCGGGAAAGGGCTCTCCCGCGGGCGTCAGACCACCACCGACAGTGCCGGCTTCACGATTTTCCAGCGTCGTACCCGCGGTGACGAGAAGAGTCGAACCAGTGCTGTCGGACCAAAAGAGGCGTGGGCGCAGCGCCAGGCGGCGATATCCCGGCAGGTCGGTCCAGCCGTCCTCATCGACATCACGGCGCTCCTGCCGGTGGCCGCCGGCCAGCAGGCTGTAAGCCCAGCGAGAGTCTCCACTCAGGGGCCCTGCCGTGAAGCCGACTACATCGGTCGCATCACGGAGCCCCTGCGCTGCCAGTATCTCGTGACGGTGTATCGGCTCGCGGGAAAACAGATTGATCACGCCTCCGAGTGCCTGTCCCCCGTAGAGCGCCGACGCGGCGCCACGGATGATCTCGACCCGGCCGAGATCGAGCGGTGGAATCTGGACCAGGCTCAGATCGCCCGACTCGGTTCCGTAAATCGGAAGGCCGTCGGCGAGAACCTGAGTGTAGCGGCCCCGTAACCCCTGAATCCGCACCGCCACGCCTCCGAGCGAAGGCGCGGTGGTTTGCACCTGGAGCAGCGCATTAGGTTCCCGGAAAATGTTCACCGCCGAGCCGGGGGAGCTCTGCGACTTCTCCGAGATGTCCTCCTGGGCCACGACGTCCACCTTGAGCGGTGAATTTTCGGGATTGGTGCCGATCCGGGTGGAAAGCACGGTAACCGAATCGAGTTGGACAGCCACCGGCTCCAGAGTGATCGTCACCCTGATCTCTCGAACACGAGAGACTTGCACCTGGATGCTGGCCGGCTGAAATCCAATTCGCGTAACGGTGAGGTGTTGAACGCCGGCGGGCAGAGTGAGCCGGGCTATACCATCCGCGTCGGTAGTCGCCTGCCCGCTCTCGGCCCTAACCTCAGCGTCGGCAAGAGGGGCGCCGGCCTCGCTCCGCACGGTTGCTATCACCGCACCGGTGTCCGGTGGGCTTTGAGCGCGGAGAAGCGTGGGTACGCAAGAGACCGCGAGGAACGCCAGGGTCGAGCGTCGCACCCCTACCTTTCGCCGTTCACCGGCTGACCAGCCTCCAGCAATCGACCCCAGTCCAGCTCGGCCCAGTCCAGCTCCTCTTCCACCCGCTGAAATGCGGTATCTCCGATCGTCCCATCGGCTCGGAGCGCGAACAGCCGCTTGCGCTGGGCATCGGTCGCGGCCCGCACGGCTGCGGCGTCGCCGTCACGAACAGCGGCATCCTCTACCGTCACCGGTGTAGACGCAACTCGCCTCCCGTCTCCATCCTCGGCCGCAAACTCCTGCTCTGCCCGCCTCAGCTGAAGCTGGTATCGATGCCGGACCAGCTCTGCCGTTTCCGCTCCTTCACAGCACTCCGCCGCCGCCAGCGCCGCCCGGAGCGACTCTACCCGGGCCAGTCGCACCTCGTGGTCCACCGTTCCATCATCCTCCAGTCGCAACACCATCAGCACCGGCTTGAGCGTAAGACCTTGCAGCACGAGCGTGCCCAGCACCACGCCGAAGGCGCTGACCAGCATCATGTCCCGGTAGGGGAATCCGATTGGCAGCGCGAGCGCCGCGGCGATGGTCACCGTGCCTCGCATGCCGCACCAGCCGATCAGGAGCGCGCTCCGGCGGTCGAGCGCCACTGCGTCTCTCGTTGCGGGTTTGCCACTCGGGTGCGGACGGCAGCGCCAGCGGCTGAACCCAGCCGCACCAGTCACCCACGCCAGCCGAGCCAGAATCACCGCAACGGTGACGGCCGCCGCCACGAGGGCGTAATGCGACCCCTCCGACCCGGTCAGCCGCACCGCGATGGACTTGAGCTGGAAGCCCAGCAGAATGAAGGCGAGCACATTCAACACGAACACCGTCACCTCCCACACCGCCCAGGACGGGATCCGGATGCGGGCCGGAATGATCTCGGCCGCGGTGCGCGACGTCGCCATGGCGAACACCACCAGGGTAATGATCCCCGACAGGTGAAGCTGCTCGGCCAGGATCCAGACCCCGAAGGTCCAGCCGAACTGGAATACCACGGAGGTGGCCACGTCATGGATCCGGCGACTGATGAAGATCGTCGCGCGGGACAGCGCGAGCCCCAGCACGACACTGCCCAGGGTGACCACCAGCAGGGTCGGCAGCACCGTCCAGCCCGAGAGAAACCCGGTGATGGTGGCACCCACCGCGAGCCGGTAGACGATCAGCGCGCTCGCGTCGTTGAAGAGGCTCTCGCCTTCCAGAATGACCAGCAGACGGTTGGGGGGGCGAAGTTGTTTGAGGACCGTGGTGGCTGCCGCGGCATCGGGTGGGGCCACAATCGCCCCGAGCGCGATCGCCGCCCCCCAGGGAAGGTCGGGCACCAGCATCCGAGCAATGACGGCGACGACGGCGATGGTGAGCGCGACGGCGCCGAGGGCCAGACCAGTGACCGCGCGCCAGTTGGCGCGCAGATCCCGCTGCGAAGAGTCAAACGCGGCATCCACCAGCACCGGCGCCACGAACAGCGCCAGTGCCAGCGCGGGATCGAGCGCCATCGTGGGAAGGCCGGGGATCAGGGCGAGCGCAGCACCCGCGAGCGCCACCAGCGAGGGATAGGGCACGCCGATTTGCCGCGCCACTGCCGCCAGCACCGCGCCGCCCACCAGCAGCGCTATGACGACCTCGAATACTTCCATAGCCGACTCCTGGTCACTCCGTAGGCATCATTTACCGCGACCCTTCGCAAAAGCCTTAACACGAAGGGCCCGAAGAAAACACCGAGAGCACGAGCTCTTGTCATAACTCCGCTGCATCCCGATACCATCAGGCCGAACGACCCGCCTCTAGGCTGGCGCTCGACCGCGCACCATACTGAAGCTATGCCCTCTCGACGCCAGTTTCTCCAGAGCACCTTCGCGGCTGCCGCCTACGCCGCGCTGCCCCGGCTTCGTGGGCCCAGCACCCGGCCTCCCAACATCCTCTTCATTCTGGCGGACGACCTGGGCTACGGCGACCTGAGCTGCTACGGCCGGCCGGACTATCGCACTCCGCACATCGACCGGTTGGCACGCGAAGGTCTCCGCTTCACCAGCAACTACACCGCGGCTGCGATCTGCACCCCGACCCGGGTCGGCCTCATGACCGGCCGATATCCCGCACGCCTTTCCGTCGGCCTCGCGGAGCCTCTCGCCTACGGCGACAACAGCGTCGGGCTCCCCCCGGATCATCCCACGCCGGCGTCGCTGCTGAAGCGGGCGGGCTACGACACCGCGCTGATCGGCAAGTGGCACCTGGGATATCTCCCGGAGTACGGCCCCATCCGGCACGGCTTCGACGAGTTCTACGGAATCCTGAGCGGCGGGGTGGACTACTTCAACCATACCGTGCCCTCGGGCAAGCTCGACCTGCACGAGGGCAACGTCACGGTGGATCAGGCCGGGTACATGACCGATCTCCTGACCGATCGCGCCGTCCAATATCTCCGCCGCCGCCATGCAGCTCCATTCTACCTGGCGCTGCACTACACCGCGCCGCACTGGCCCTGGGAGGGTCCGGCCGACACGGCCGCGAGCCGGCGATATCGCACCGTCGCCGACACGGTGAAGGATCGGTTCGTGAAGGGCTATGCCGACGGCGGCTCTCTCCGGACCTTTGCCGGGATGGCGGAGCGGCTGGACCAGGGTGTCGGCCGAGTGCTCCGCGCGCTGGAGGACTCCGGACTGGGTCGAGACACCTTCGTGGTGTTCACCAGTGACAATGGAGGCGAGCGCTACTCCTACAACTGGCCGGCCAGCGACGGAAAGGGCTCGCTGCACGAGGGTGGTATCCGGGTTCCCGCCATCGTGCGTTGGCCAGGACGGGTGGCCGCGGGAAGCGTCACCGACCAGACCGTGATCACCATGGACTGGTGCGCCACGATGCTGGCATTGGGCGGGGCGAGCGCCGATCCCCGGTATCCTCTCGATGGAATGGACCTGTTGCCGCTCTGCCAGGGACGGCCGGTTCGGATGGAGCGCACGCTGTTCTGGCGCACCTTGGAGGAAGACGCTGCGCGCGAGATGGCCTGGAAGTATCTCAGGACCGGAGAGGGCGAGCTGCTCTTCGATATCGCCAACGACCCCGGTGAGCGGGCCGATCTCGCAGCATACCAGCCCGAGAAACTGACTCGGCTGCGAACCCAGTTCCGTGCATGGAATAGCCAGATGCTGCCGCGCCCAAGAAAAACGCCCCCGTGATCCGGGGGCGTTCTCCTCATACCTGCGTTCTCCTGACTCGCGACTACTGACTCACGACTCTGACTCGTGACTCGTGATTCACGACTATCTAGTGGTTGTCCCACCCATAGTGATTGCCGTTGTCATGATGATCGCGGTCATCGTGACGATCGCGGTCGTCGCGGTCCCGATCGCCGTAGCGATCCCGATCGTCGTCCTGGCGATCGCGATCAGAATCGTCCCAGTGCCGGTGCCGCTTCCACCCCTCGTCATTGACGTAGTAACGGCCGCCCCGCTCGTACACGTCCACCCGGTGGAGCACTGTGCGTCCAAAGGGCCGGCGATAGAACCGGCTCCCGTCGGAATACACGGTGATCACCCGATAGCCGGAC
>DASUVR010000151.1:0-2807 GCA_036378855.1 Gemmatimonadales bacterium
AGAACCTGAACCTGCTGCCGGTGCTGACCGCCTATCAGAACGTGGAGCTGCCGCTGCTGCTCACCCGGCTCTCCAGGAAGGAGCGCGACGAGCGGGTGAAGCTCGCCCTCGGCGTGGTCGGGTTGGACGACCGGCTGAAGCACTATCCCCGGCAGCTCTCGGGCGGACAGGAGCAGCGAGTGGCGATCGCGCGGGCGATCGTGGCCGATCCGACACTGGTCCTGCTGGACGAACCCACCGGCCAGCTCGACGCCAAGAGCTCGCAGGACGTGCTCGGCCTGCTGGAACGTCTCAACGACGAGTTCAAGAAAACCATCATCATGGTCACTCACGACGCGCACGCCGCCGAGCGGGCCAAGACGGTGCTGCACCTGGACAAGGGGGCCCTGATCGAGCGGGAGGCGACGGTCTCATGAAGTTCCTTCCTCTGGTACTGGCCAATCTCGGCCGGCACAAGCGGCGGGTCTTCCTCACCATCAGCAGCGTGGCGTTGGCGCTCTTCCTCTTTGCCTCGCTCCGAACCGTGGTCACTACGCTGGCCCGCTCGGCCCAGTTCGGAAGCGCGCGGCGGCTGATCGTTCAGAACGCCACCGGCCTGGTCTTCCCCCTGCCGCTGAGCTATGGCAACCGGCTCAAGGCCGACAAGGGTATAACCCAGGTGAGCTGGGCCAACTGGTTCGGCGGCCGCTACGGGGACGGCAAGCGTTTCTTCGCCCAGTTTGCCATCGATCCCACATCGTATCTCTCGATGTATCCCGAGATCAGCGTGCCGGAAGATCAGAAGCAGGCGTTCATCCGGGAGCGCTCGTCCGCCATGATCGGCCGCCGGCTGCTCGATGTGTTCGGCTGGAAGCTGGGACAGAACGTCACCATCCAGGGGACGATCTTTCCCGGCGACTGGACCTTCACTATCCGGGCTGTCTACACCCCGACCGACCCGGTGATCAACGACGACGTGCTCTTCTTCCATCATGATTATCTGGAGGAGAAGATCGGCCGCCCGGGCATTGCCGGCTGGTACGTGGTGGAGATCAGTGATCCGAACAATGCCGCGGGCATGGCCAAGATGGTGGACGACCAGTTCCGGAACTCGAACGCGCCGACCAAGACCGGTACCGAGCAGGCGTTCAACGCGAGCTTTGCCACCATGTGGGGCAATGTGAGCCTGTTGATGGGCACCATCGGTATGGCGGTGGTGTTCGCGATTCTCCTGGTGACGGCCAACGCCATGATGATGAACGCGCGGGAGCGTACCAAGGAGGTGGCGGTGCTCAAGACCATCGGCTTCGGCAATGGGCGGCTGTTCAGCATGGTGATGTTGGAGGCCGGGATCATCACGGTGATCGGCGCGATCATCGGCCTGGGCGGCGCCAAGCTCCTTTATAAGACCACTAACTTCAACGCCGCCGGATTTCTGCCGGGCTTCGACGTCACCACCGATACCCTGCTCATGGGTGCGGGTATCGCGCTGCTCCTGATGCTGGCGAGCGGGTTGGTGCCGGCCATCCGTGCTGCGCGGCTCCCGGTGGTACAGGCGCTCCGGACCGTCGAATGAAGATCCCGCTGGAGTACAACGCGCGGAGCCTGTTGCAGCGACCGGTCTCCACTCTGCTCACCGCGCTGGGTATCGCCCTCGTGGTTGCGGTATTCATCGGTATGCTCGCGCTGGCCAACGGATTCCGGGCCGCGCTAGTCAAGACCGGCTCGCCCCAGAACGTGATGATCCTGCGTCGTGGCGCCGATTCCGAGCTTTCGAGCGGCATCGATCGGCAGACCGCGAGCATCCTGGCATCCTCCCCTCACATCGCGAACGGGCCGGATGGACGGCCGATGTTCAGTCCCGAGGTCTACGTCATCATCCCCCTACCCCGGGCCAGCTCCGGCAGCGACACCACGGGCCTGGCCAACGTGGTGGTGCGTGGCATCAGTCCGGCTGCCTGGACGGTGCGGACTAACGTAAAGATCGAGGCGGGGCGGAAACCGGAAAGCGGCAAGCCGGAGATCTGCGTCGGCAAGAAGATGGCGGGCCGGTTCAATCACACCGGCATCGGCGAGACTCTGCACTTTGCCGGACGGAACTGGAACGTGGTCTGCCGGTTCAGCGCCAACGGCTCGGCCTTCGAGTCGGAGATCTGGGGCGAAAATGAGCAGTTCATGCCGGTGTTCCGGGGCGACGCCTTCCAATCGGTCATCTTCCGGCTCAAGGATCCGGGCGCGTTCGACGAGGCCAAGCGCACGCTCGAGGCCGACCGGCGACTTACCGTGGACGTGCACCGGGAGTCGGACTTCTACGCCGAGCAGTCACAGCTGCTGGGCCGGATCCTCACGATTCTGGCGCTGATGATCACCAGCATCATGGCGGTAGGTGCAATCTTTGGCGCCATCAACACTATGTATGCCGCGGTGGCGTCGCGGGGCCACGAGATAGCCGTGCTGCTGACGCTGGGTTTCCCGCCCCGGAGCGTCTTGGCCAGCTTCCTGGCGGAGTCGGCGCTGATCGCGGTGGTGGGCGGGATCATCGGCGCGCTGCTGGCGCTCCCAATCAACGGGCTGGTGACCAGTACGACCAACAGGGCCAGCTTCAGCGAGATTGCCTTCAGCTTCCGGGTGACACCCGGGCTGCTGCTGGCCGGACTGATCTTCGCAGTAGTGATGGGCGTTATCGGAGGGTTCTTTCCCGCCCGGCGCGCGGCGAAACAACCGGTGGTGCAGGCGCTAAGATAAGGAACCTTCACCGGTTCTTCATAATCTCCTCACGCTGGATCATCGAGATTTCAGCACGGCTTCTGAAGGATGTGATATGTCCG
>DASUVR010000152.1:0-2081 GCA_036378855.1 Gemmatimonadales bacterium
CGATCACGTCGATGGCCTTGTCGGGCAGGAACCGGTCGGTGATGTAGCGCTCGGAAAGTTCCGCTGCCGC
Organism: Gemmatimonadales bacterium; assembly: GCA_036378855.1. Lineage (GTDB taxonomy): Bacteria > Gemmatimonadota > Gemmatimonadetes > Gemmatimonadales > GWC2-71-9 > CAVVWJ01. The sequence goes on from DASUVR010000152.1 coordinate 71, forward strand.
GCTCAGCGTGGCGTCGGGGATGCTGATCCGGTGATGGTCCTCGTACTTCTTCCGCAACCCCTTGAGGATCTCGACCGTCTCTCCGACCGTGGGCGGTTCGACCACCACAGTCTGGAAGCGGCGCTCCAGCGCGCCGTCCTTTTCGATGTACTTGCGGTATTCGTTGAGGGTCGAGGCGCCCACGCACTGCAGCTCGCCCCGCGCCAGCGCGGGCTTCAGCATGTTTGAGGCATCGATGGCGCCCTCTGCGGCCCCCGCTCCAACCAGGGTGTGCAGCTCATCGATGAACAGAATGATCTGCTTGTTCTGCGCGATCTCGTTCATGACCGCCTTGAGCCGCTCTTCGAACTGACCCCGATACTTGGTGCCGGCAATGACGGCGGCCATGTCCAGGGACAGCACCCGGTGATCCCGGAGCACGTCCGGGCAGAGTCCATTCGCGATCAGCAGCGCCAGACCTTCCACGATGGCCGTCTTGCCCACGCCCGGTTCCCCGATCAGGACCGGATTGTTCTTCTTGCGCCGAGCCAGGATCTCCATGACCCGCTCGATCTCCTTGGCCCGACCAATGGTCGGGTCGAGCTGCCCTTCTGCGGCAAGCTGAGTCAGATCTCGGCAGAAGTGATCCAGGGCCGGGGTCTTCGATTTCTTCTCGGACTTGGGCGTCGAGCTCGGCTGACTGCTGCTTCCCCCAGCCGAAGCCTGCGGCATATCGCTGCCCAGCAGCCGCAACGTTTCAGCCCGCGACTGTTCGAGATTCACCCCGGCGTCGGTCAGGACCTGGGCCGCGATGCCTTTCTCCTCTCGCAGGAGACCCAGCAGCAGGTGCTCGGTTCCTACGTAGGAGTGATTCAGCTCGCGCGCTTCGGTCATGGCCAGCTCGAGCACTTTTTTGGCCCGAGAGGTGTACGGCAAGTCGGGGCCGGCGGCCGCGGCCGCTTTGCCCTTCTTTACCGTCTCCTCGATCTTCTGCTGGATGTCTTCCAGATCGACGTTCAGGTTGGTGAGGACTGCCGCCGCCACCCCCTCGCCCTCACGGATGAGGCCAAGGAGGATGTGCTCCGTCCCCACGTATTCGTGATGCAGCCGGGCCGCTTCCTCGCGAGCCATCTGCAGGACTTTTCGGACACGGTCTGTGAAGTTGTATCCGTTCATCTCGGTACCCTACGTAGCTCCGAAGGTCTGCCGTTGCGGCTCATCCGCGACGTCCCACTTCGGATTCCAACACTTTGCGCACGAACTGTGCCCGCCGCACCGGCAGCTCCGGATCGTTGGGAGCTACCCCTTCTGCCACCGCCAAATGCGCCGGTTGGCTGTACACCAACAACTTGTTAAGCGTATACATGCCGACGTCGGGAATGAGGCTGACTCCCACGCCTAGCCGCACACCGCTCAACAGGTTCATGGCCTCTTCGAACGACAGGGCTCGTGCATAACGAAGGAGGCCGTAGGCACGCCAGACCTTGTCCTCGATGATCGAAGGAGCGTCCCGCAACAGCACCTGCCGGGCCTGCTCTTCGTAATCCATGACCTGCCGGACCATCTTACCGAGATGGTCGAGCAGCTCATACTCGGAACTACCGAGCGTGGTCTGGTTGGACAGTTGGAAGAAGTTGCCGACGACCTCGCTGCCCTCTCCGTACAGGCCGCGAAAAGTCAGTCCAACCTGCGCCAGGCCCTGTAGAACCTTGGAGATTTCCTTGGTCAGCACCAAGCCGGGCAGATGAATCAACACCGAGGCCCGAAGTCCAGTGCCAACGTTGGTCGGACAGGAGGTAAGGTAACCAAACTCAGAATGGAATGCGAATGCAAGTCGTTGTCCCAGTTCGGCGTCCAGCCGGTCTACCTCGGCGTACGCAGCATCCAGCGCAAAGCCGGAATGGAGGCCTTGAAGCCGCAGGTGATCTTCTTCGTTGAGCATTACGCCCAAGCGGTCCTGCACCAGGACCGAGGCCCCGGAGCGGACCCGGCCGTCGGCGTCCAGACCGGCTAGCTCCTTACTCACCAGGTG
>DASUVR010000153.1:0-4383 GCA_036378855.1 Gemmatimonadales bacterium
GTCAGCCTCAATCGCCAGTCGGCAGTCGTCAATCGTCAGCAAACAGTCGGAAGTCAGGAGTCGGGATCAGGGTCCTGGGATTGCGATCGGGATGGACTGCGCGGACGCCGAGAGGCGAGGCGTGCAGTCCTGCGCCGAGAGCCGGTAGACGTAGCTGGTCCCGGGCACCAGGTCCTGGTCGGCATAGGAGTACGTCGCCAGGTCGGCGGCCGGAATCGAGGTCAGCGGGTCGGACCAGTCGGGGTCGGTCACATCCCTGCGCCACAGGACATAGCGCACCACGTCCCGCTCGCCCAGGTTCTCGTCGAAGGCACGGTTCCAGCTCAGCAGCACCCGATGAACTCCGGTGGCGTTGTCGTATGCCGCGTTCAAAGGCTGGCCCAGCACCGGGGCCGAGCCGCAGATCTTGAGCTCTCTCAGGCCCATGTTGGGCAGCGGGATGGTGGTACTGATCCGCTGCCGCCGCTCCTTGGTGCCGGTCTGGCCATTGGTGATGATGTAGCTCACCAGCACGGCCCGCAGGCTGTCGATTGGGCTGCCTGCGTCCGCCGTGCTCCCGTGGCCCGGGATGGTGTGCCGCATCGGCATCTCCGCCGACGTCACCAGAGTGGAGACCGGCGCCAGGCCGGGTCCGGGGATTCGCAGCTTGTAATAGCGGAAGAAGGGCAGATTGGTGGAGTCAGGCAGAACGTTGCGCACCAGCCGCTCGGGCGGCTGGCCGTTTACCTGGCGCAGGAGGACAAAGTCATCGGTTCGGGGCGTCTCCACGTCAGGCCGAAAGAACAGGGTGATGGTCTCGGCCAGCGTGTTGTTGCCCAGGTCGTCCAGGTAATCCTGCGAAGGATAGAGAAACGCCGGCGTCGAGCCCGGAATGGCGATCTGATCCGCCAGGCGAAGGCCGACGGTTTCTTCCGCCGGCGCGTCGGGATCGACATACACGGCGGAGATATCGGACACGTCGTTCGAGACGTAGTCTGCGTTAAAGGAATAGCTGTTCGCGCTGGCGTAGACGATCGGTGGCTGCCGGTCCAACGTTCGAGCCCCAGTGGTACGGAGCTGGGCGTGCAGGTGGTCGGCGCCGTAACTCAAGTTGAGCAGAGTGGACATTTCTTCGTCGCCCTTCCGGAACCCACGCGACTGCGCCCGGAGAAAGCTCAGGGCTCCGCCCAGCACGCCCATGAAGACCACCATGGCAATGAGCATCTCGATCAGAGTGAAACCGGAGCGCAATTTCATCGGGAAGCGTCGTTCAAGGAGCAGCGATCGTGGCGTAGCGCACCACCGGACTGCTGAGCTCGGGGCCCGACACCATGACTCTGATCTTGGTCACATCGGTGGTGCTTCCCGCACCCGACCGGATTACCCGGGTCGAGCGAGTGTAACCGGGAAAGGGGACTCCGCTCCGGGTGCTGTCAAAGCGGACCGTGAGCGAGTCGTACGCCGGCGACACCCGGACCTTGGCGATCTGGGCATCGGCCACGGCCGCAGCCTGGATCCGCATCCGGTTGCGGGTGATTACCCCCAGGTACTTGGTGGTGCTCGCAGCTGCCGCGAGCAGGACGACGCTCAGCATGGCGAGGGCAATCAGCACCTCGACCAGGGTGAATCCAGCGGAAGAACGGGCGCGCGTTTTCATCAGAAGCCTCGCAGCCATTCGGAGCCGTTGTAGTGCCACCATTCGGTCCGGCCGGTGGCGCGGATGATCTCGACCGCTCGGGTATGCTTCTTCAGGCTGGCATCACCGGCCTCGGCGCCGCGGGAGGTGAGATAGAATCCACCCACGCCGCTCGCGCTGCCGTTACGGTGAAAGGTGAGCGCCGGCAGGCCGTTGATCACATCATCGAAGTCGATCGGCTGATCGCCGAAGGCGCGGGCAGGTGCCTGGCCCCGGCCGAACACCACCCGATCGTCCAGCGTGAACACCCGGCTCCGTTCGTTGGCGCCAATCACACCGTCGCTGTTGGCATCCCACACCAGGCGCACCTGGCGATTACCCCCGTCGAAGGTCAGAATGATGTCGTGCTGCTTGGTGATTGCCTCCCGCTGAGCCGCCACCATGGTGGTGCTCACCGCCTGCACTGCGGAATTCACCTGGAACTGGGCCACATCGATCTTGGGTAAGGCGATCGCGCCAAGGATGCCCATGATCACGATCACCATCAGCAGCTCGACCAGGGTAAATCCACCCGGTGCCCTGCGCGCCCGCGGAACCTGAAGCAGCATGGGGCCTCCTTATATGCGGCACACCAGCATCGAACTCGGGAACAAGGATCGTCGGATGTGAGGGAAGGTGTTTTCGATCGCCCTCCCTGAACGCACGAAGGGTGCCGCCTGGCCGTTGTCGGCATCCTCCATCACGGCGGAGAGTTACCCGGCTGCAACTCGCCGCTCCTGGTGAAAGGCTTTTCGCGTCCGACCACCGTTTGCAGAGAAAACCTGCCGGGTACTGCACTCGGGCGGTTTTGTCGGTTTGAGCGCGGCCACTTGTTTTACACCGGCGACCGCCGAATTTCCCTACACCTACAGCTTCAAAGGCTCCATGCGAACCCGCGAACGGATTCTGGCCAATCTCGAAAGCATTTACCGGGAATCGTACGAACGTGCCAGACAGGCTGCCGATCAGGGGCGCATGATCGACCTGGACAGCGCATACATGCGCGACCAGCTGATGCTGGAGATTCTGCTCGACATCCGTGACTTGTTTTCGGTGGCTCCGGCTGCTTCAGGTGGCAGCGCTCTGGAGCGGCTGGAAGCGCTGCGCCGGCTCACCAAGCTTCCCTGAAAGGTCTTCTCATGCTTCGGTTGTCTATCCTGCCACTGCTGTTGGGTGGAGTGGCCGGCGTGCTGGGTTATCGCATGGATACTCCCGGTTCCGACTCGATTCCGGTCGCACCCGCCGATCTGGTGATCTATGGGCGGGTATGGACCGGCGACTCCGCCAGGCCCTGGGCCCAGGCGGTGGCGATCTCGGGCGAGAAGATCTCCGCGACAGGAGACAGCTCGACCATCGCGGCCCAGGCAGGGCCGGGCACCCGGATAATCCGAAACGGCGGGATGGTCGTCCCCGGGTTCATGGACGGACACACTCACTTCATCTACGGTGGTTTTCAGCTCACCCAGGTAGACCTGCGCGACGCCGACAGTCCGCAGGAGTTCGTGCGGCGGATCAAGAACTACGCGGCCAAGGCCAAGCCCGGCGAATGGATCCTGGGGGGAAACTGGGATCACGAGCGCTGGGCCGGCACGCCGCTGCCCGACCGGAGCTGGATCGATTCGGTGACGCCGAACAATCCGGTGTTCGTCGACCGGCTGGATGGTCATATGACATTGGCGAACAGCCTGGTGCTGAAGCTGGCCCACATCGATCGATCCACCAAGGAGGTGGCCGGTGGGACCATCGTGCGTCGGCCGGACGGCGAGCCGACCGGAGTAGTAAAGGATGCTGCGCAGAATCTGGTCTATGCCGTCCAACCGACCCCGTCCCCGGAGCAAAGCGACGCGGCAATCGAGCGGGCAATGCGCTGGGCTGTTTCCCACGGCGTCACCGGCGTAGCCGACGTCTCGGTGCCGTGGTTCGAGGTCGACGCCTTGCAGCGGGCGCACGCCGCCGGCCGGATGATCACCCGGGTCGCGGTTTACGTGCCGCTGCAGGACTGGCGCCGGATGGCTGAACTGGTCAAGGCGAAAGGCGTGGGAGACGACTGGCTCCGGGTGGCAGGCGTCAAGGGCTATGTGGACGGATCGCTCGGCTCTACCACCGCCCTGTTTTATGAGCCATATAAGGATGCGCCGCGGACCAGCGGCCTTCTCGTGACACCGGAGGACTCGTTACGGTCCTGGATCGGAAGCGCTGATTCAGCCGGCCTGCAGGTGGCCATACACGCGATTGGAGACCGAGCCAATGGGCTGCTGCTCGACATCTACGATAGTGTTGGTAAGGCCCATGGTTCTCGCGACCGTCGCTTTCGGGTCGAGCACGCGCAACACCTTCGCCGGCAGGATATTGATCGCATCGCCCGGCTGGGCGTGATCGCGTCCATGCAACCCTACCACGCCGTAGATGATGGGCGATGGGCCGAGAAACGCATTGGACCGGAGCGGATCAAGACCACCTATGCCTTCCGCTCATTGATCGATGCGGGTGCGCGGCTGGCCTTCGGCTCGGACTGGACCGTCGCGCCGCTCGATCCGCTGCTCGGCATCTATGCCGCGGTCACTCGGCGGACCTGGGACGGCAAGAACCCAGGAGGCTGGGTTCCGGAACAGAAGATCACGGTGGAGGAAGCTCTGCGAGCGTACACTGCCGGAGACGCTTACGGGGTCTTTGCCGAGCAGAAGCGGGGCAAGTTGGCCCCGGGCTACCTGGCCGATGTGACCATCATC
>DASUVR010000154.1:0-13488 GCA_036378855.1 Gemmatimonadales bacterium
GTTCGGCTACTGCCCGGGATGTCGGCGGAGAAGATGGTCGGGCGGGTGCGAGCAGTAGTAGAGAAGGCGGTGTCGCCGGTGCCGCTCGAGCTGGCGGTGCAGGGCGAGACCCCGCCCATGATCGCCCCGGAAGACGCACCGATCGTGCGCCTGCTCTCCGCCGAGCTGGGGCAGAGCGGATCGGGTAGCGCACCGTTCGGCACCGACGGTGGCTGGCTCAGCCGGCTGGGACTAGACTGCGTCCTCTGGGGACCGGGCTCGATCGAGGTCGCCCACAAGCCGAACGAATCGCTGCCGGTGGCGGAGTTCGTCCGGGCCGGGGAGCTGCTTGACCGCATCGTCCACCGAGCTTGTGTGCAGGGGACGGCCTAGGCTCCACGGCTACTCAGCCAACCTTTTGCCAGCGGATTTGGTCAGACGACCGGAACACCGTGCTTTCCAACGGTGAGACCTCCCCGTTCGACTGAGGAAACCCGCCAATGAGGCAGCACACTTCTCTAATCTGCGCGCTGGCGCAACTCTGCCTGGTTGCCGGTACGGTCCGGGCGCAGGGCAGCAGCGCGCCGGCCGCTGCTGCCAGCACCGCTGATCTGTCCGGGCTCTGGAGCGCGAAGAAGTGGTTTGGCCCCGACGTACGGGGCCCGCTCATCATCGAGCGTACGAGCAATGGGCTTCGTGCCGACATCGCCGGGCGCGAGGCGCCGGTGACTCAGGAAGGCCAGGGGCTCAGCTTCGAGCTGCCCGGAACAGACGGCAGCTTCAGCGGACGCTTCGAAGGACCCAGCCTGATCAGCGGTCTCTGGCTCAGGAAGGATCGGCCCAGCGCTTCGCCGGTGATGCTCAAGGCCGACAAATCCGGTAAATGGCTCGGTACGGTCGATCCGGGCGAGGACGAATTCTCCTTCTATATCTTCGCCCGCCGGCGAGCCGACGGCTCTTACGATGCCGTGCTGAGAAACCCCGAGTTCGATCTGGGCAACCAACGAGGAGTGCGGCGGCTCGTCCGCAGCGGCGATGCCGTGCGGCTCATGGCGGGCGCCGACGACGCGTCAGAGCGGGTACTCGCCACCGGCGTCGTGCAGCCGCAAATGGACGGCTTCTCGCTCCTCTTTCCCAACCGGGGAGGAACCTACGATTTCTCGCGGGACGACAGCACCAGCCTGGTGTACCCGCGGCCCCGTTCCGGCACACCGTACCGTTACTCTCCGCCGCCTTCTCTGGGAGACGGGTGGCCCACCTCCAGCTTTGCTGCCGAACGGATCGATCGGCCGGCGATGGAACGCCTGGTCCAGTCGATCATCGACATGAAGATGGACGAGGCCGACGCGCCGGAGATTCACGCTCTTCTGATCGCTCGCCACGGCCGGCTCCTGCTCGAGGAATACTTCCACGGCTTCTCCCGGGACCAGCTCCACACCTTGCGTTCCGGCGCCAAGAGCCTCACCGGCACGACGATCGGCGCCGCGATGTACGCCGGGGCGCCGCTTCGGCTCGACAGCCGGGTGTACCAGGTGATGAATGGCGGCACCTTCCCGGCTGGTCTGGAGCCGCGCAAGCGGGCAATGACGCTGGAGAACCTGCTTACCATGTCGTCGGGCCATTATTGCGACGACACCGATGAGAAGGCGCCGGGCAACGAGGACTACATCAACGACGACCTGCAGCCGCCCGACGTGATCGCCTATTTCATGTCGGTGCCGATGGCGACCGATCCCGGCACCAACAGTGTCTATTGCAGCATGCAGCCGCATCTGGCGCTCTCTATGCTGGGTAAAGCGATGCACCAGTCCCCGGTGGCGGTCTTCGACCGCCTGGTCGCTCGCCCCATGCGGATCACGCACTACTCCTGGCCCCTCGACCCCAACGGCCGCCCCTACGGCGGAGGAAGCGTGGCGATCAGGGCGCGTGACTACATGAAGTTCGGACAGCTGATGCTGAACGGCGGCACCTGGGCGGGAAAGCGGATTCTGGGCGCGAGCTACGCGAAGGCTGCAGTCTCGCCTCAGTATCATTTGCGCAACATCTATTACGGCTACTTCTGGTGGATGGAGTATTACCCGTATAAGGACCGGAAGGTGTTGGGCTATTCGGCTCGGGGAGCGGGCGGCCAAATGATCTTCGTGGTGCCCGAGCTGGACCTGGTGGTGACAACCATGGGGGGCAACTTCTCCAATCGTCGCGGGGGCCGATACCTGAATAACTTCATTGCCACGTCTATCCTGCCCGCGGTCCGCGAGCCGGGCGATGATCCGAAGGCGCCGGTCAAGGATATTGATTGGCTGTCGCCTTATGGTCCCTCGAAGGATGGGAGCCGGGTCAGAAGTCCAGACCCATCTTCTGCAACAATGAGGTGAACCGCGGGTCCGATGCTAGTGCAGAGTTCGAGGTCTCCTGGGTGACACGAAGGAAGGCCAGCAGCCCGGATCGCTCTTCCAGGGCGCGGCCAAATAATTGAAATGCCTCATCCAGCTCACCCATAGCTCCCAGTACGTAGGCCAGGAACATCGGAGACACGTACCGCCGAGTCGACAGCCGGCGCAGCTCCTCCAGGATCTCCCGGGCCTGCGAATACCTGCCGAGTCGCCCGTAGGCGCACCCGGTGACTTGAAGCAGGAGCGGCAGCCGGCCGGCGATCTCCATACCCTTTTGCAGATCCGTCAGAGCCTCTTCATAACGGCCCATCCCGATCAAGCATCGTCCGAGCCAGACATAGGTCAGCGGATGGTGTGGCTCCATCTGCTGTGTCGCCCGGAGCTGCTCTAGTGCTTTCTCGTGCTCTCCGGCCCAGGCGTAACAGCGGGCAATCGTATGGTTGACCGGCAATGAGATGGGGTCCAGCGATTGAGCTCGGAGAATACGGGCGAGGCTTTCTTCGTGGCGAGACATGATAGCCAGAAAGACGGCGTACCACAGGTGTGCGATCGGGTTCAGTCCTGATTCCGCGGCCATCCTGAATTGCGCCTCGGCGTCCGCCCATTCCCAATCATGGAGCATGGCGATTACACCCAGCCAGATGCGGGCCTCGGTGTCCGAGGGATCGAGCTCGATGGCTCTTAGTGCCGCGGCTTTCGCCCTGGGCATGGCGTCGTACGGGGCAAGCCCACCGAACTCCTCGAATCCAAGAAGTGACCAGCAGGATGCTAGTCCACTGTGGACCGGAGCAGAGAAGGGGTCCAGTGCTATCGCCTGCTCGAAGTACTCAATGGCTGACTGGAGATTCTCTGCGGTTCGCCGGTTTGCGAAGTACCGGCCCCTCATGTAAAGAGTGTAGGCCTCCAGGTTCTCTGTCACCGGCTTCACCAGCCTCGGCTGCGCCGATCCGGCGCCCGGAAGGGGCAGCTCACGCACGATGGCCTGGGCCAGCTCTTCCTGGAGAGTGAAGACGTCGCTCATGGTCCGCTCATATGTCTGGGACCAGCGCTGGTAGCCATCGGCGGCGTCCACCAGCTGGGCGGTGAGCCGGATTCGGTTACCTGATTTGCGGATGCTGCCCTCGACCAGGCTGTTCACCTTGAGTTGCTGGGCGATGGTCTGAACATCGAGATCCTTTCCCTTGAGCGCGAAGCAGGAAGTTCGCGCCGCCACCCGCAATCCCTTCACCTGGGTCAGGGCGTTGATGATCTCGTCGGCCATTCCATCGCTGAAGTACTCGTTCTCTCTGTCAGGGCTGAGATTGACGAAGGGGAGAACGGCAATGGAGTGGCGCACGGATAAACCAGCGCCCCCCGTTAGACCGGGGTTGGGGGTCCCGGCCGGAGTGGACAGAGACCGAGTTGTCTCGTTGGCTACGACCGCGAGCTGCCGGGCAAAGTCTCCGGCAGTAGCGAACCGATCCTCCGGACGGCGGGCGAGAGCGCATGCCAGCACCTGTTCGAGTCCGGCCGGGGCCGAAATGCCGAGATCGCTGAGCCGCGGGGCCGGCTCGGTCAGGCGGCGTGCCAGAACCCCGAGCGGAGTCAGGCCGGCAAAGGGAGTGGCGCCACTCAAGAGCTCGAACAGCACGCAGGCGAGCCCGTAGATGTCGCTCCGCCCGTCAACCGGTTCCTCGCCGGCTTGCTCCGGGCTCATGTAATCCGGTGTGCCGACCAGCAGGCCTGATTGAGTGATCTGAGTGTCGACCGCTTCGCTGATCGCCCGTGCGACCCCGAAGTCGGCGACTACCGCGTGGCCCTCATCCAGCAGGATGTTCTCCGGCTTGATGTCGCGGTGAATCACCTTTCGCCTGTGGGCGTAGTCGAGCGCCTCGGCGACCTCCCGGGTCAGCTGGAGCGCAACGTGGATCTCGAGCCGAGTCTCGCGCCTGAGCCGGTCGCGCAAAGAGCCGCCCTCCACGTATGGCACCACGTAGTAGAGCGAGCCACCGACATCTCCCGAATCGTAGAGCGGCAGCAGATGGGGATGATGGAGCTGGGCCGCCACCCGGATCTCCCGGAGGAAACGCTCGCGCCCCAGCACCTCCGCCAGGTGGGGCTGGAGCACCTTGAGGGCCACATCGCGATCGTGCTTGAGGTCGCGGGCGAGATAGACCACCGCCATGCCGCCGTGGCCGATCTCGCGCTGGATGGCGTAGTGACCGTGGAGCGTGGCCGTGAGCTGGGCCTGAAATTCGGGCAAGCTGCTTTCCGAAAGGGCTTTCCGCTACGATATCACTCCGGTACGACGTTCACCAGTAAGGCTCTGCCTCCGGCAGCGCCGCACCGCACTGGCAGATCCTGGTCTCTTCCTCCCCCATGATCATCCGCTTGCACGATTGACACCTGCGCCAGCGAGGTCCGATCCTGATCGGAGCCCAGATACTACTGTGGAAGGCCGTGCCGGTGTTGTTCTTGAACATCGCGGCGGTCGCCTTCCTGTGCTCCTCATTCGACATGACCTGATGAGCGTGCTCCGGAGCGGTCCACGCGCTCAAGGTGTACAGCCGGCGCCCGATCACGATCCCCATGAAGCTCAGGAACCCGGGCATCGGCGGCATGCCTACCATGATTTGACGGGCCTGCAACCGGATCTCCTGCACCTCCTCATCGGTCCGAGCCTCGATCATTGTCAGGGCTAGACCGCCGGGAGTCGCGGCATCACCCGAGCGCACCAGGGTACTCACGCCGAAGCTGACTGGCCCAGCCTGCTGGGGCTGCACCACGACCTGCAGACCGAGCTGCTCCATCATGGTCTGGCGGTCGAAATAACCGCGCAGGCTCGCAATCCGGCCGCCGCTCACCCGGATCATGTCGATCCCCGGTAATGCAATCCGCTTCCCGGTCGGCGGCAGCAACCCCCTCAGGCTGCCGGTATTGGTGCCGGTCATTATCCACTCCAGCACCACATCCGCACCGGTCCCGACGTTGCTCGTGATCTCGAACTCGAGATCGGGGAATGCAGCGAAAAATCCCGCGGCAAACTCCGCGATCGCCGTGCCCCTCAGCGGTCCGTTAGTGACCGGGTCGGTGTAGGTCCCATCTTCCCCGAACATCGCGGCGATGGCATCAGGCGACCGGCGGTTCCAGGCCTCAACATAGCGCCTGGCCACGTCGGTCGCGTGCGCGACCTGCTCTTCCACGACGGCTTGGCGCCAACTCATCTCTCACGCCCTTATGGCAGCGGCGAGAACCGCCGGCACTCTGGTCCAGCTCGAGTTCTCCTCCAGCGCGGTCATCCGCTGCATCAGCAGATGGGCGCTCCGATGAGTAGGAAAGTACGACGGCTTGGGCATAGCGGTGATTGGATGCCGCATCACCGCCTTCTCGATTCCCTCCAGCATCGGGGTGTTGTGGACCCATCCTCGGCCGCTCTGAATGTCGGCCAAGGTCGAGCTGGGATGGGCGCCCCACGGCGGCGTCCCAAACGCAAAGAGATAGCCGGACCAGGCGTTCACATTGACCGAGCCGTAGCGCAGCCTGGTGATGGCCCGCTCTACCGCAGCACCAAGGGTGGGGTCCTTGCTGGTCTGGGGATGGACCACCAGGCCGGCCGAGAGCGTCCCCCACAGCCGCTCGTTGGCGAACGTCACCGCCCGGTCCAGGAACTCGACGGGATCCGCACTGCCGATCTCGGTCTGGAACAGGATGGGGCAGAACGATTCGCCGGCAAAGCCGGGCTCGTTCCGGTCCTCAGGATCGACGTTGCGGGCCAAGGTCCAAGGGAGCGCGTCTTCCGATTCGGAGCCGAACCGCCGGATCGAGGAACGACCCTTGGAGTACGACAGCCAGCGGTCGCGCGCGCCAGGATAGTACGCCTTGCGGGCGGCGGCCTTGCTGAGGGCACCCTCCAGTCCGGCCAGGAACTTGTCCCGCTGGGCCCAGCCTTTGGGCAGGATCAGCACCTTGTTCGCGTTGCAGTCGAAGGACGCGTTGAAGGTGAGCCCCGCGGCGACGTCTTCGGCCTGATAGGCCAGCTCCTTGTCGCTGTAGGGCCCCGGGACCACGATCACCGGTGACACGTTCCCCAGCTCCGCGGTAAACGGCTTGTCGAGCAGCGGTCTCCCCTCGGCCTTGCGGCGCTCGCGATCCGCTCCTGGCGGTCCCCACACCATGGCGTCGAAGGTCTTGTCCGATCCGGTGAGATGGATCTCATCGACGTCCCGGTGATTGGCCAGGTAGGCGCCTTCGCCGGCCCCGCCGTACACCACGGCCAGAAAATTCTGTCGGATCGCCTCGGCAAACGCTTCCTCTATAAAGGGACCGAGATAAGCGTTGACCGGGTTCATTTTAAGGACGCAGACCTTCCCCTCGTTGAACATCTTGGTGAGCAAATCCTTGGTCGGGATGCCGCTGATGTTGCCGGCGCCCAGCACCAGCACCACCCCGCCCTCATGATCGGGGCACTTGTAGAACCGGCCCCTGGCAGCATTCATCTCCTCCTCGGTGACCCCCGACTGCAGGTGCACGTCCACCCGGATTCCCTTGAACAGCGTGCCGTCTATGGTCCCGGCGGGAAAGACCTGCACCGCGAGCCGCTGATCGGCGGTGCGGCCTACCGGTCCGATCGGAGTGTTGCCGGTGTGCCTGAGCGAGAGGAGCGACTGGCGGATCAGGCGCAGGTGTCGCACCACGAACCAGGGGCCCAAAGTCCACTCCTCGCCTTCGAGCGGGGTTCCCAAGGGAATACCCTTGGCGGCGCACGCGGCCTCGACGCTGGGCCGCGCGATCCGGAGATAACCGGCCTGCATGGAGCGGGCGAGCTGCGCCCGGTCCTCGAGCGAGAGCCGGGTGAATCTGCGGGCGTTCTCGCGGAGCCGAGTCACCGCGGCCTCGAGCTGGGACTGGCCAGTGGAGGCCGGAGTGGAGACCGGAGACGCGCGGGTCTGCCTGGGTGAGGCTGCTGTCGAGACGGTCATGGTACATCCCTCCTAGTAGGAAATCTCGCCCAGCATGGTGAGCTCCACCTGGGTCGCAATCGGGGTCTGAGAGAAGTCGGCCAGCTCGGTGCCTGATATCGTGGTGGTGCCGGTCGCTCCGGTGAACCTCCCGGTGCCGCCGGTGAATGTGAGTGTGCCGTTGATGGCGAAGATACCGATCGGTGCCGGCGGCTGGATCACGCTCGCGCTCCCCCCGTAGGTGCCGAAGAGTTGGTCGCCGCTGGCAATCGTCTTGACGAAGGTCCCATTGGTGAGGGCGCCGGTTGCCGGATCGAGGCAGTGAGAGTTCACAATATCGTACTTGCCGGTGTGGGTGGCAGTACCTCCGCCCAGGTAGCTCTCGAGCAGCAGGGGAGACGGGCATCGGGCGTCGGCGGTGATCGTGCCGGTGGAGTGGTACGCCTCCTTCCAGGGCCTTGCGACGGCCGCGCTTGCCGCCGGGATGTCTCCGGACACAGCACTAGTGGACTGGGAGACGGGTGAGGTCTGGTCGCAGCCGAGCAGAAGGCTCAGAGCCGCCAGGCCCACGAGGGGTAGATGATGGGAACGCATGAGCCCTCCTGGTTGATGTTGCTTGCTGGGTTGGTCTACGAGGGCTACGATAGTAGAAGCCCATCAGAGCACTGTCAGACCGATGTCAGATACAGATCACTCCGGACTGAGATTGAGGACTTTCGGCCCACCTGCGGTGGAGGGTCCGGAAGGTCCGTTAGGCGGGACTGCAGCCCAGCCCCAGTCTCTCGCTCTGCTCGCGCTGTTGGCCGTGGCCGGAGAGCGGGGAATGAGCCGGGACAAGATCATCGCGCTGATCTGGCCCGAGTGCGATTCGAGGCGAGCGCGACACCGGCTGAGCCAGCTGTGTCACGCGCTGCGCCAGAGTCTGGGCGAGGTTATCTCCACCGGGGCGGCCGAGCTTCGGCTCGATCCCTCCCGCATCAGCAGCGATGTCGGGGATTTCAAGGATGCTTGCGCCACGGGAGACCCGGAGCGAGCGGTGGCGGCATATGGCGGGGCGTTTCTCGACGGCTTCTTTCTGAACGATGCTCCCGAGTTCGAGCGCTGGGCAGAGCGGGAGCGGGCGGCGTTCAGGCGGGCGTTCACCGAGACCCTGGAGACGCTTGCGATCGAAGCCGAGGCTCGGGGCGACAGGTCCGATGGGGCGCGGTGGTGGAGCCGGCTGGCGGAGCACGAGCCGCTCAGCTCCCGGGTGATCATCAAGCTGATGTCGGCACTCGCGGCGCACGGGGACCGGGCCGGTGCGCTGGAACAGGCCCGCCGCTATGAGCACGAGCTCGGGCGCGAGCTGGAGGCGGAACCCAACCCCGCTGTGGTTGCGCTGGCGGAGCGGCTCCGTGCGGCCCCGGTGAATACTGCTTCGTTCCCGGCTCCATCCCGGCGCCGCATCCTGGTTACCGTCGTGCCTTTCACCCTGCTGGGCTCGGCCGGCGATGACTACCTCGGCAACGTCTTGAGGGAGGAAATCGCCCATGGCCTGGCGCAGTTGAAGGGAGTACGGGTGACCTCGGGCACTTCATCAGAGCGCGTGGGCTCCGCGAATCCAGCCGCGATTCTGGAAGGCAGCATCCGTCGGATCGGCGATCGATTGCGGCTGATCGCCCGGCTGGTCGATTCCGCCGATGGCTCCTATCTCTGGTCGGCCCGTTACGATCGAGCTCTGGACCAGGTCCCGGCCCTGGAGGACGAACTGAGCAAGGCCGTGCTTGATGATCTGGAGCTTTTCTTAAGACGGTGACTCGTAGAAAGGGTGCGGCGTGAGCCCGAAGGTCATCGAAGCCGACCTGACCTGGACCGGCCGCCGCTTTGAGCCCGGCCTGCAGGTGGTCGCGGGCGACGATGGCAGGATCGAGGCGGTGACCAAAGGCCGCACGGCGACCGACCGTCACCCGCACTGTGCCCTTCTCCCCGGTTTCATCAACGCCCACTCACACGCCTTCCAGCGGGGTCTCCGCGGACGAGGCGAGCGTTTCCCCGCCGGCTCGGGCGACTTTTGGACCTGGCGGGAGGCGATGTTCGCCCTGGTCGAGCGGCTCGACGAGCGCGAGCTGTTCCGGCTCTCGGTGCAGGCGTTCGAGGAGATGCGCGACGCCGGCACCACCACCGTGGGCGAATTTCACTATCTCCATCACGCCGGCGACGGCACCGACTACGATTTCGACCGGGTCGTGCTCGAGGCCGCAGCCAAGGCCGGGATCCGGATCGTGCTGCTCCAGACCTACTATGCCACCGGGGGCATCGGCCAGCCGCTCGGGCCGGCGCAGCGGCGCTTCCGGTCCACCGATGTCGAGTCGTACTGGAAGCAGATGGACCGGCTGCAATCACAGCTCGATTCCAGGACCCAGAGCCTCGGCGCGGTGGCGCACAGCATCCGCGCTGCGACAGTCGACGACATCTCGGCGCTGCACGCCGAGGCGCGGCGGCGAGGGCTGCCGTTTCATATGCACGTGGAGGAGCAGCGGCGGGAGATCGAGGAGTGCGCCGCGGCGTACGGCCGGCCACCGATGCGGGTGCTGCTCGACACTCTCGACATCGGGGGAAACCTGACCGCGGTGCATTGCACCCATACAGCACCGGCAGATCTGCGCGAGTTTCTCCAGGCGGGAGGGACGGTGTGCGTCAATCCGCTTACCGAGGGAAATCTGGGCGATGGGCTGCCTCTGTTGGAACCGGTGCCTGACCTATTGGAGCGGCTGTGTCTGGGGTCGGACTCCAATGCCCGTATCTCACCGCTGGAGGAGATGCGCTGGCTGGAGTACGGGCAGCGGCTACGCAAAGAGAGACGTGGCGTGTTACGGAATGAGGAAGGGGAGGTGGCGTCAGTCGTGCTCGGTGCGGCCACGGCCGGTGGTGCCAGGGCACTGGGGATTCCCGCCGGCCGGATAGCAGCCGGCAACTGGGCCGATCTGGTGGTGATCGACCTCGAGCACCCGTCAATTCAGGGATGTGAGGGCGAGATACTGGCGGAAGCCCTGGTCTCCGGGGCCGACAATGGGGTGGTGCGAGGCACCTATGTGGGCGGCAACTGGAGAGAGAGCCGTGCTCATCCTCCCGGAACGGAGTGAAGCTACCGTGATCTAGCTATGAACCAGGATTTAAGTTCGAAGCCAGCCGCAGGTCGAAGGCAGAGCGGTTTGTAGGCGTACTTGGATGTCCATTCGGACTGACTTCCTACGCGTCCGGATCGAAGCCGGTAGTGACCACCAAGTCCGACTGTCGGGTATTGTAGTCACATGCTGCCCGTTGGCCGTCGCGCGAAAGCGAAAAGGAATTACAGCCTTCGGGTATCGGCGCCACGAATTCCGGCTTTCCTCCCAAGACAGGCACCCGCCAAAGTTCCAATTGAGGCTGCAGGGCGTCGCTGAACTGTGCATGGTTGTTGACAACGTACAGCTGACCATCCCCTGTCCAGCGCGTCGGGTACGACTCGCCGAATGGCTCCGGCAACCGATGCCAGCTCTTCCTGTTGGTATCGGTTACCCACAGTTCACCCCAATCATTCCATTTGTGAAGGGTGCTGACCACTATTTGGCGGCCGTCGGGAGATGGCATGCTGCCGCCGACATATCCGTTTCCGAGGGAATCGGGAATCCGCACGAAAGATTCCACTTGACGTTTGACGTCGATCAGTCCAATCCGTCGGAGATCGGCCGCCGTGTAACTGAGCCACCGACCATCGCTGGACCAGAATGCCGAGGCGGACCCAAGGTAAGGGAGCAGCGGCAGATCCACAGACTTGGTGAGCACGGACAGACCCGGCGCCGCGGAGCCTAGGCGCTGAGGCGTACCATCCGGATACTGCACCATCATCAGACGACTACCATTGGTGTCCGCGCGCACGAAGACCAAGCGCTTTCCGTCGGGCGACCAGCTCGGTCCTAACTCCTCAGCCGGAGAAGGAGCCACGATTCTGGTTGGACCACCGTCGAAGGGGACCACTTCGACCGAGCTCTCTCCTCCCCTTCCTCGACTCAGTGCAACCTGCTGTCCATCATCGCTGATGAAAGTATTGTTGATCCATCCGGTGCCTTCGGTGAGGATTTGAGTCCCCTCCACTCTTCGCGGTAGACTCGCGCCGTAGCGGATTGCCAGGACCTGGGAGGAAAGGGCTACCTGAGTATGAACCAGGCTCTGGCCCACGCTGAATCGGTCGGCGGTCGGCAGGCTAAGCACGCTTACCGGCTGCTCCCGGATACTGCCGGTTCGAGGGTCCACTCGAACCCGCTTGAGGTTGGTGCTGCCTCGCGGACCATCAAGGAAATACACCGCTCGACCGGATGGCGACCAGCGAGGCTGCCATCCGGCGCCTGCCAGCCGGCGAACTGGCCCGCCGGCGAGAGAGGTAATCCAGATTCCCTTCGCCTGAAAGGTGACCCAGCGGCGATTCGGAGACCAAGCCACGTCATCGATCAAGCCCAATGAATCTGGGATCCGCACTCCTTCCCGAACTCGACTGCTTCGAAGATCCACCACCTCGATCCGCTGGGTTTCCCGAGGGGACCAGATTGCGGTGGCGGAATCGGGGCCGGCATCGAAGGCGCTGATATCCGGAAGCACTTCGTGGGCCGACCCACCGACGCTAGGAACCATCCAAGTGGCCGCGAGGCGACTGCTGTCCGGCATCATGCAGAACACGATCGCGGTGCCGTCTCCTGTCCAGCGGGGATGAAACAGCCAGCGCGAGGGAGGGACCAGAACGACGGGCTCGCCACCATCAAGGCGCTGGACCGTCAATGACTGATTGGCTGAGACATACGCAACTGACTTTCCATCGGGAGAGAGCGCCGGCTCATTTGCGCGCCCGGTAAAAGTGAACTGCCGAGTGAGCAACGGTTCCGACTGGGGATCGCGCCGCAGGAGAAACGCGAGGAGAACGATTGCCGCCAGTACCGCGAGCCCTCCGGCAAGAGCCGCCAGCCTCCGGCTCATCCGATGCTCCGGTGTCGTGCGTTCGAGCGCGGTAGCGAATGCGCCTGCGGCGGGGAACCGGTCGGCAGGAGACCGGGCAAGAGCACGAGTGACTGCTGCCTCGATCGAGCGCGAGACGGAGCGGCCCGTGCTCAGGTGGGGCACCGGCTCGCTGAATCGTTTGGCTATGATGGCCTGAGGCGTAGGACCGGTATAGGGCGGCTCGCCCGCCAGCATCTCGTAGACCACGCAGGCCAGACTGTACTGATCGCTCCGGGCATCGAGCCGGGGGCTGGCGCTCGCTTGCTCGGGACTCATGTAGGCGGGGGTGCCCAGCGACAGCCCGGTCTCGGTCAGCCGCTCCCGCCCCGCACTCGCTGCCGCCAGGGCAACCCCGAAGTCGGCCACCATCGGCTCGCCCTGGTAGAGCAGGATGTTTTCGGGCTTGATGTCCCGGTGGATAACCCCGCGCTGGTGGGCGTAGTCGAGCGCGCTGGCTACTGCTTTCGTAATCCTCAGCGTCTCGTCGATCGGAAGCTGCCCTTCTTGGGTGAGCCGGTGCCGAAGGCTCTCTCCATCTATAAAGGGCATAACGTAGTACAAGAATCCGGCGGCCTCCCCCGAATCGAGCAAGCTGAGGATGTGCGGATGCTGGAGCTGGGCGGTGAGCTGGATCTCGCGGAGGAAGCGCTCTGTCCCGAGCATGGCAGCGAGGTCGGACCGGAGGACTTTGATGGCCACCAGGCGATCGTGCTTGAGGTCGCGTGCTAGGTAGACCGTCGCCATCCCGCCGCGGCCGAGTTCGCGCTCGATCGTGTAACGATGCTCCACGGCTTGCTTGAGGCGGTCGAGTTCGTCCACCACACCAGCCATGTAATGGGGAGATTCTCTAGGATACGGAACGTCCGGGTGGAGGGCCAGGGGTGTCTACCGTTCGCAAGGTGAGTCCGCCATCAGGTGATCAGGCTGGTTTTGCATGATCTCCTGCTCGCACCGGGATCTGCTTACCGCTCTGCTGGGACCATCTGTCGAATTCGGCAAAGCCTCTGAGCGCGGAGCATTGATGCCCCGTCAGGGTTTAATCCTAAGTCGGTTCTTGGTCTTAATTCCCCTTGGCGTGGGACTCCTCGCAGCCCAGTCGAAGCCCCAGGCATCCTCGACTGAGCCATACTACCCGCCTGCAGGCAATGGGAACGGCGGGCACCCCGCCTTGG
>DASUVR010000155.1:0-30668 GCA_036378855.1 Gemmatimonadales bacterium
GACGCGGAGACTATCCCCGGGATATTGCGTTCGAATCAAGTGCGTGAGGGCGAGGGCAACCTTCTTGGCCGGGGTGAACCGGTCCTCTCCGTACAGAATCATCGAATGGGAGCAGTCGAGCATCAGCACGGTAGCGGCCGAGGAACGATACTCGCTCTGACTCACCATTAAATCGCCATACTCGATGTTCAGCGGCACGCCGAGACCCTCGCGCGCTATCGCGTTGGTGAGCGTGGCGGGCACGTCGAGATTCAACACATCTCCGAATTCATACTTCTTGCTGACCCCTTCGGCTTCCACCCCGGTAGCCAGGTACGGCGTGTCGTGGGCGCCAAAGCTCGACTTCCCGACGCTGCCCAACAGGTTTTTCAGCGTTTTGTACCCGAGAAAGTCGATGCCTTTCTCTGTCAGGTTGAACTGAACCTGTTGGGCCGCAGAATGCGCCTGTCCGCCCGGGCCAAACATGGACTGATAGCCCTGGGGCACCTGGGGAGCCTGGCTCACGTTGAGGTAACCCTCGTCCATGAGACGTTGGACGATGCGGTCGAGCAATTGGCTCAGCTGGGCTTCGATCTCTTTATCTCGAGCCTCGTCGCCGGTGCTTTCGCCCCGGAGGACTTTGAGCATCTCCGGCGTGAGCTGGCCGGATTCCATGAGAGCCTGGAGGATGGCCTGACGCAGGCCTTCGAGGGATCGCTCACCCTCTCCCATGTCGTCCTGCCAGAACGAGGGAGAGTTGCCGGCAAAGCCAGACTGGAGCAGGAAGTCACTCAGCTGATCGAGCAGACCCTGCAGGTTGACCGTGTCGGCCAGCTCGGGGTGATACTTGGAGTAGGTAGTAAAGCGCATGGCAATCGGGAGTCAGGAGTCGGAAGCTGGAGCCCAACGCCGTCGGGCCCAAGGCTCATCCTAAGGTTAGCGAACCGGGGGCCGCAGCGCTGTGACCCAACACCGCACCCGACTCCCGGCAGGGTTATCCAAAGCTTATCCCACCCTTGCCGTATCCGGGCTCCCGCCGCTCCGGCTTTGCCCGGGTATATCCCAGCTCCTCGCTTCGGCTGATTCGTTTCTGGGAGGCCAAGCCTTCCAGCACCAGCTCGCACCCGGCTACCTGACGGGCAGCGTCCTTTGATTGGGCGAGACCGAACTCGGTGACGGTCTCAACCAGTCCCGGCACCACACTGAACCCTTTGAGACAAACATCGGATCGCTGGTCGCCCGAGACCTTGAGGGCGCCTCCCTGGTCGAACCAGGTCACGATTCTGCCCAGATCGGCCCCGCCCATTCGCTCCTCCATCACTCGGCCCGCAGCTCGGCGGATCAGATCCCGGGCGATGATATCGCCCCCCTGGAGCTCGCCTTCGTATTCCAGCTCCAGCTTTCCGGTGATGGAAGGGACGGCAGCATAGATATCGCTGATCCGGGGAACAACCTTTTCTTCTCCCAGCGCGACGGTTCTTCGCTCGGCATTACTGATGGCGTTTTCCAGCGTACTGATCGGAAGCCGCTGACTGACGCCTGATCGCTTGTCTACCCGTTTGTCTTCCCGGGCTTCGAAGGCCACCCGCTCGATGACTTCGAGGACAAAATCCGGGATGTCGAGCGGCTTACCTCCCCGGCGGGTCCACGCTTCCTGCGCGGTTATCTCCATTCCCAGCTGTACCGTTCTCGGATAGTGGGTGATGACTTCCGACCCGATCCGATCCTTGAGCGGAGTGATGATCTTGCCTCTGGCAGTATAGTCTTCGGGATTGGCGGTAAAGGCGAGCAATACATCCAATGGCAGTCGCACTGGATACCCTTTGATCTGGACGTCGCCTTCCTGCATGATGTTGAACAGTCCCACCTGCACCTTACCGCTCAGATCGGGCAACTCGTTGATGGCAAAGATTCCCCGGTTGGCCCGGGGTAAGAGGCCGAAGTGCATGGTCAGCTCATCCGAGAGCAAATGTCCACCGCGGGCCGCCTTGATTGGATCCACGTCGCCAATCAGGTCCGCGATGGTGACATCCGGAGTCGCCAGCTTCTCCACGTAACGCTGTTCCCGTCTGAGCCAGGCGATCGGGGTGGCCTCGCCACACTCGTCCAGGAGATCGCGGGCGTACTTGGAGATTGGGGCAAAGGGATCGTCGTTGACCTCGCTGCCCGCAATGATAGGAATTTTCTCGTCCAGCAGTGTCGTGAGGTCGCGGAGAATGCGGCTCTTCGCCTGGCCTCTGAGCCCCAGCAGGATGAAATGATGCCGGGCCAGTAACGCGTTGATAATCTGGGGAAGGATGGTGTCCTCATACCCCACAATGCCGGGGAACAGGGGCCCACCGGATTCGAGGCGTTTGAGGAGATTGCTCCGGATTTCTTCCCGGACGGTGCGTCCCCGCAGCGGAGCCTCCGCCCACCGGCTGTTCTTGAGTTCACTTATGGTGCGTGGCTCGATCATGATTGGATTCGCTCACAGACGGGAAACAATTGGCAGTAGAGAAAATTATCTGGTTTCATGAACTGGTTGGATGAGCTAAGCATGGTTGATCTTGACAAAGAGGTGCTGCGACGTAGCTTCGCCGTCGCGTCTCTGTCCGGCGACAGCGACGGCCGTGGACCCGGTTCATTCACCGCCGACCGACCTCACAGGGAGTGACGATGAAGACGATCCTGGCGTTAACCGCGGTTCTCCTGCTCGCAGGCTGCGAAAAGAAAGCTGCCACCCCGGCGGCCGATACGTCGGCTGCCGCACCGGCCATGTCCGACACCGGCATGGGGATGAGTCATTCGGACTCGACCATGGCGCGGGACACGGCCAAGAAGTAGCGGATCACCCGTCCAGATCCTCGGGACCAAAGGGAAGCGCTACCACGGTGGCTGGTTGACCCCCAGCCACCAGTTCCTCGCCCACACCAACCTCCCGGCGAATCAACCCTAAGCCAATCGCTCGGTCTTCCAGCCGGAGTGTCGATCGTACGCTTCCGACTTCCCGCTCCCCCTTCTGGATCGAGCGATTGTAGAGCGGCTGAGCCCTGCGCCACCGGAGTCCCCGCAGCTCTCGATTGGTGTGCCCCCGAAAATGCAATCGGGCGACGGTTTCCTGTCCGGTATAACAGCCCTTGGTGTAGGAGACGCCGCCGATCTGATCGTAGCGCACCTCCTGAGGCAAGGTGCGTTCATCTATCTCTGCCCCCAGTGCCGGCCAGCCACAGAGAATGCGGGCGGCATGCAGGTCGGCCTCCTCACCTGGAACCGCTCCCGCGGCCACCAGCTTGCCCGTCAGCGCAGCAATGGCCGGCTCCGCCCCGACCGCGAGTGCGACGAATGGTGCCGTCTCAGGGGCAAGGGCCAAAGCCACCGGGCTGACCTCGCCGCCAACCGAGGCAATCCGACCGGTAGCCTCGGGGAGCGGAACTCCAGATGAAGCCAGCGTTTGAAAACCATGCGCCCCGAGCAGCCAGGCGACTCTGGCCTGGTCGGTCTGATCCGCCACTTTTGCCAGCCGGGGCGGCAGTTGGCGCCGGAACAGCTCGAGCGAGGCCTCCCGCCCCGAGCGCGGCGCGATCAGGGTGATGGCGTCCGGCTGACGCAACACCCAGTAATCGACCACCACCGCGCCTTTGGGCGTCAGCAGGGCCCCATAGACCAGGCTGTTGTCCCCCGGCTTAACCAGATCATTGGTGAGCAGGCCCTGGAGGCAGGTAAGGGCCCCCGGGCCACTGACCCGGAAAACCGCGGAGTCGGTGGTCACCACGACCGCACCGTGGCGCACCTGGGCCAGGCGGTTACGGTCCAGGGTCAGATCGAACTCAGACATGAGCCCATGGCAACTGGGACGCTTCATGGCCCACGAAGTCTCGCCAGACGAGATCGGCCTCACGACAGAGCGTCTCGGGGTGAGATGTGGTCAGCATGGCGCATCGCATCCCAGCGGCCCGTGCGGCCCGCAGACCAGGAAGCGAGTCTTCCAGCACCACGCAACGATCGGGTGCGAGCTCGAGCATCTCACGCGCGTGATTATAGCCGGTGGGATCAGGCTTGCAGACGGCCACATCCTCGGCTGCTACCAGCTCGGCAAAGTGAGGCCTCAACCCCACAGCCTCCAGGATCGTTTCCAGCTCCCGCCGCAATGCTCCGGACACCACAGCCAGCTGGAAACCCTCCAAGGCGGCGTTCTCGATGAAATCGGCCACACCGGGCACCAGGCGCACCCCTCCGCTGATGGCCTGCTGATAGAGGGCATGCTTACGTGCCACCGCTTCCTGAACCGAGCGGTCATCCTGCGGACGGCCCATTCGCTCGAAGGTGAACCGGAAGCACTCCCGGTCATCCAGGCCGAGATATTCCTGGTAGTACGCATCCCGACTAAGCGGAAAACCATACTCGGCCAGCGTCGCGGTCAGTGCGTCGCAATGCTGGTCTTCGTCGTCGACTATGACACCGTTGAAATCGAAGAGGATACCGGAAGCCATTGAGTAAGGTATAACGGGGTGGCAGGTGAGAAGTAAGAACTCGGCGGGACCCCTTGCAAATTTCGACTGACCTTGATCGGACCATTACTGGGCGGGGTAGTATCCCGCCGTACTGTACGACAGATCGAGGAGCTCTACCGGATGCGCCACTCCGATCGGCAGATCGGCCGCCCGAAGTCCTGCGCCTATTTGCATGATGCAGCCGGGATTTCCCGTCACCACCATCTCCGGGCGGGGATTTGCCGCCTCGACTGCCGCAATCTTGCTGTCGAGGACCATGCGGGCCATGTGCGGTCGGAGCACAGAGTAGATCCCGGCGCTCCCGCAGCACCGGTCGGCGCCGGGCAGCATTCTGAGACGCAATCCGGGTATTGCCCGCAGCAGCGCGAGTGGAGCATCGTGTACTCGCTGGGCGTGTTGGAGGTGGCAGGGCGCATCGTAGGCGACGTCGAGCTGCAATGGGGCGCCGGGCCGGGGTCCACGATCGGCCAGCAGTTCCGAGACGTCACGAACGCTGGCTCCCAGTCGGGCGGCTCTGTCGGTTCCCAGCAGATGGCCGTAATCCTTGAGCAACGCCCCGCATCCAGCGCTATTCACCACCACGTAATCCGCCTGGTCGACCAGGGCTTCGACGTTGGCGAGCGCGAGGGCTCGCGCCCCTTCTCGATCTCCCGCATGCTCGTGCAGCGCTCCACAGCAGACCTGGCTGGCCGGCTCCACCACGCGATATCCGTTGGCTTCGAGAGTTCGCTTGGTTGCCGCATGGACATGCCCGAACAGTGCATCCATGACGCACCCCCGGAAGAGAGCGACGGTGGGGGAAGACGAGGTGAGCGAAGGAGAACCGGAAAGCGGAGTAGAAGTACCGGGTTGAGGTGGAGGTGTGATTTCCGACCTCAGCACCCACTCGGGCCGTTCCTTCATCTCAGCACTGGACGCCAGCATTCCCATCCCGAATCGGAGGCGACCCTTACCGGCTACAATCTGGGGCAGGCGGGTGGCCCGCAGCGCCCGAGCTGCTGAAAACAACGGTCGCCACAGTGCGCGATAGCGGAATACACCGAGCACCGTCCGGGCCAGGCTCGAGAGGCCGCGTTGGGCGTGCAGCTGCTCGCGTGCAGCTTCGAGTCCCCGGCCGTACCCCACGCCCGAAGGACACGCGGGCTCGCAGCCTCGACAACCCAGACACGCATCCAGGTGGTTGACCAGGGCGGCATCGTCGGCTCCCATCTCACCTCGCTCCAGGGCTCGCATCAGGACAATGCGCCCGCGGGGACTGTGCCCTTCATCGCCGGTGACCAGGTAGGTGGGACATGCCGGAAGGCAGAACCCGCAGTGCACGCAGGGATCCAGGGAGGAGTAATCAGCCATTGTCCGCTCCCTCCAGCGCGACATTCAGGCACTGACCCGGATCAAAGGTGCCCCGCAGTCGCCCCACGATCTTCCCGACACCTTCGCGGTACGCTCCGAAGTGGCCCAGGGCGCGCCGGATGACCCAGGGGGCGCGCTCCAGGGTCATCGGTATCTCCCGCGAGGCTGCTGCGCGCCGAAGCCCGCGCAGTCGTTCCAGCGGTGCATCACCGGTCCACCGGATCATTCCCTGACCTGCGCCGGCAGATACCAGCCCCTCGTCCAGATCATGGGCCAGCAGATCGATGGCCTCGTCCAATCCGTCACTCAGCACTCCCAGCCTCAGGGTCACGGGGCCGCCCAGAGTTCCCCGAGCCACCGTGCTCCAGAAGGCTGCAGTCCGATCGGCCGGAAGCTGTTGCCAGCTGAGATCGGCTGAGGAGCTGAGCCGACGCACATCGGCCTGAACCGCCGCATCGGTCCCTACAAACCGGGTTGCAAGAACCCAGTCAGGCTCGGCAGCCAGCACCGGTGAGAGCAGCTCGAGCGTGGCCGGCAGCAGATCGGCAGCCACCACGTCGCGCGCTCCCGAGGTCAGCGCGTCTCTGGCCCCTCGGGCCAGCAGAGTCACGTCGGCCCGGGGCAGCGCTCTGAGCCGCAGATGGACCTCGGCGATGATCCCGAAACCACCGAATCCGCCGACCTGCAATTTCGTGAGATCATAGCCGGCTACGTTCTTGACTACCCTGCCACCGGCATTGACCAGCCGCCCGTCTCCGGTGGCGACACTGCAGCCGAGTACATGATCCCGGACCGGGCCGAAGCCATGACGCAGAGGGCCTGCCGTTGCCGTAGCGACGACCGACCCAATGCTCCGCTCCGGGCGGCCGGGAGGATCGAGCGCGAGCCACATGCCGTTATCGGCCAGCCGCCGGCGCAGCACCTCCAAAGGAGCTCCGGCTTGCACCGTCGCAACCAGATCGGCCGGGCTGACTGAAACCACTTCCTCCATTCCCCGGGTGCTCACCACCAGGTCGGCTGGGGCGTCCGAAGGGAGCCAGGTGGCTCGACCTTCGACCCGAATCTTCCAGCCTTCCTCATGAGCCAGCCGGCACACCAGCGAAAGCGCGTCTGGCGAGTCGGGAGCAGCCCGGGGCAAGCCCTGGGAATCCCGCTCGACGCCGGTGGTGCCCAACAGCGCTCGCAGCCGGCCGAAGATCACATCGCTCATTGTCGGGTGCTCCGCACCGCGGTCCACTCCCGACAGGCGTGAACGGGGACCACTTTCCCAGGGTTGGCCAGCTCGGCCGGATCGAATGCTCGACGGACCGCCCGCATTGCGGCGAGGGTCTCGGAATCGAAGATCCAGGGCATGTAGTCGAGCTTATCGTTGCCCACACCGTGCTCGCCGGTAATGCTCCCACCTACTGCGACACAAGCCGCCATGATGTCCCGGCACGCGGCACGCACCCGCGCGGCTACCGCCGGGTCGCGTCGGTCGAAGCTGATGTTGGGGTGGAGGTTTCCGTCGCCGGCGTGAAAGACGTTGCTGATGGTGAGATCGTAGTGCCTGCGAATTCCTTCGATCTGGTCCATGATCGCGGGAAGGACGGAACGAGGCACGACGGCATCCTGGACAGCGAGATCTGGAGCGATCCGCCCCATGGCGCCAAAGGCCTTCTTCCGCCCCTGCCACAGTCGCGCCCGATCGTCCGGAGTCGAAGCGCTGCGCACGTCGCGAGCTCCGCACCCGCGCAGAATCTGCAGCACCACACCCGCCTCGGCCTCGACGGCATCGGTTTGGCCGTCCAGTTCGACCAAGAGAACCGCGGCGGCGTCGGTGGGATACCCCGCAGCATATATCGACGCTTCTACCGCCGCGACGCAGGCTCGGTCCATCATCTCCAGTGCAGCCGGCACGATGCCCGCGGCGATGATGGCCGAAACGGCCTCGCTGGCGGCCCGCACCGTCGAAAAGTCGGCCAGCATAGTGCGGACGCTCTCCGGAATTCGCTCGAGCCGAACGGTGATCTGGGTGGCGATACCGAACATTCCCTCGCTGCCGACGAACAGCCCCACCAGGTCAGGTCCCCAGGGCTCCCCCTGGTCGGAGCCGAGGCGAGCCGTGGAACCGTCAGGCAATACCACTTCGAGCGCCATGATGTGATTAGTGGTGACGCCATACTTGAGGCAGTGAGGACCTCCGGCATTCTCCGCGACATTCCCGCCCACGGTGCAGGCTGCCTGGCTGGACGGGTCGGGCACGTAATACAAGCCCAGGGGAAGAACCGCATCTGAGAGCCGGGCGTTGACCACGCCTGGCTGCACCACCGCTCGGCGGTGGACCGGATCGACTTGCAAGATCCGGTTCATCCGGGTGAGCGCGATGAGGACCGCGTCGGGGTCTGCCAGGGCCCCGCCACTCAGCCCGGTGCCTGCCCCCCGGGCAACAAAGGGCACGCCGACGAGATGCAGCAGCCTGACGATTTCCCTCACCTGCTCCGGATTGGAGGGCATGACCACCACACCGGGGGTGGACTCATGAGTGGGAAGACCATCCATGGCGTAGGTAGCCAATTCGGCCCGCCGGTGGCGAACCCATTGGCGCCCCACGATTCGACTGAGACTGGCGAGAAGCGATTGATTCATGAGCTGGTGAAAACGTCCGGAACCTTGCCGCCCTTACCATTGGTGTGGGCGCGACGATGTACGGTGATCCCCTTCTCGACCGTACTGTTCAAGACCGGAAGCAACATCATCAACGCTTTCACCCTTCCCGCGGTCGAGCGTTCGGCCAGCAGGCGCTGCTTCACTCCCAGATCGCACTCGATACTTCCGGCAATGTGAAACGAGAGACCGGCGGGGTCTTCCGGCAGGGTCGGCTCCTCCGGCGGCTCATCGTTCAATTCCCGAAGACCGCTGAGATAAATGGAGGAGAGGTCTCGCAGCGCCGCGATCTCCTCATCGGTCGGCTCGCTGCCGTGATCATCATCGAATCCCTGAACCATGGCGACGAGATAGGGAAGTGACTCTTCGAGCACGTGGTCGACCACGAACCGGGTCCCTCCCACCACAACGATGTTGGATTTGCCATCGGGCAGCTCCTGATTGAGCCGCACTTCGGCGACACAGCCGATAGCTCCCGGACCGGGTGGCTCGGCTCCATCGCTGGCCGGCGTGATCCCAAACCGCCGATCGGCCGCCAGGCAGTCGGCCAGCATTCGCCGGTAGCGGTGCTCGAAAATGTGGAGCGGCAATGGATTCCCGGGAAACAGCACGACCGAGAGTGGAAACAGGGGTAGCCGAAAGGGCATACGGAAAAGTAAGCGGTGAGGGGGGAGAAGTGAGCGGGGGGCTCCGATGGCTCGGAACCCCCCGCGTACCGCTTACGGTGTATCGCTTACCAGTTCATGCGGCTCCCCAGAATCCTCTCAGGGCGCGGACGTCTGGCGAGTCTCGCAGTTTTTCAAAGGCTCGCTCCCGGATTTGGCGAATGCGTTCCCGGGTAACTCCCAGCAGCGCTCCGATTTTCTCCAAAGTCAGGGCCTCGGAGCCCTCTTCCAGCCCGTAGTAGAGAGAAAGGATTTTTCGCTCCCGCGGCGTGAGGTGGCGCTGGAAGATGCGGTCGATGAACTCGCGCTGGAGCCGCACGTCGGTCATCTCCTCGATCTCTACACCACCGGTACCGGCAACCCGTTCGCCGAAGGTGCTCGCCCCGCGGTCCTGACGCTCCACCGGAGCGTCCAGCGAAACCTCGGTCGAGCTCATCCGGTGAGCGGAGCGGATGTTATCCACTGAGTCGTTCAGGGCGATTGCGATCTCTTCATCGGTGGGCTCCCGCCCAAGCTCCTGAGCCAGGAAGCCCTTGGCCCGGGACATCCGGACCAGAGCAGAGTTTTGATTCAGGGGTATGCGCACGCTGCGGGTCTGTTCTGCCAACGCCTTGAGCACGGCCTGACGAACCCACCATACGGCATAGGAAATGAACTTCACCCCGTGATCGGGGTCAAATTTCTTTACCGCCTTGAGTAGTCCTTCGTTGCCGATCGCCACCAGCTCGGAAAGGTCCAGTCCGTGCCCCTGATATTTCTTGACGTAGGAGATCACGAATCGGAGGTTCGCGGTGACCAGCCGCTCGGCTGCCGCCTCGTCGCCGGCGACGGCTTTGCGGGCAAGCCGCTTTTCCTCGTCCGGATCCGAGATCATGGGGAGCTTTTGGATGTCGAGCAGGTATTGATCGAATGCGCCGGAAGGAGCGGAGCGGGCAAACGGGCGGGCTTTCCCGGTGCGGACATGCGTCATAGACAAACCCCGACAGAGGGAGCGGGATACATTTTGTGAAGCGGTGACCGACAAACGGAGAGGGTTGTGGGACGAATATAGGAAGATCCACTCAGCCGGTCAAGCAAAGTTCACTTTCCACATCACAAATTGTTTTTCAGCAAGTGCTTTGTTGTTTTGTCCACTATAGCACTGTAGTTCGGTTGATAACTGAGTGCATAAAGTTCTGCAAGTTGTTGCAGGCAGTCACGTTCACATCTGCTGACCCGGAATAAGCTCAGCCGCCGACCACTGTTTTCATTGCCAGTTCCAGATCGCCCAGAGGAATCGGAACGGTCCATCCGCTCGCGGAATGCATTCGTCCCAGACGGGATGCCAGCGCACAATGGATCTCAGTGTGCCGGTTCTTCTTATCGACAAACATCCTGCGCAGGACCGCGGGATAGTCGAGCGGCTCAGGGGCTCGAACCGGCAGGCCGAGCCGCTGGAGCAGAGCTCGAACTCGGTCAGATAGACCAGGCTGCGCCACTCCCATCCTCTCAGCCACGGCACACTCGGCCACCAGCCCGAGGGCCACGGCTTCTCCATGCGACAACCGGTAGTCGGACGCTGACTCCAACGCATGGGCCACCGTATGTCCTGCATTCAAGATAGCTCGCCGACCTGATTCGTGTTCGTCCTCGCTCACCACCTCTGCCTTGATCTCTACGCTGCGCCGGACCAGGTGGGCCAACGCCGCGGGATCTCGGCGGAGAACGGCTTCAGCGGCAGATTCGATCCACTCGAAGTACGCTTGGTCGGCGATCAACCCGTGTTTCACCGCCTCCGCCAGTCCACCTCTGTACTCCCGGTCCGGGAGGGTAGCCAGGGTTTGGGGATCGGCTATTACTGCGACCGGAGGGTGGAACGCTCCGATCAAGTTCTTCCCCTGCGGCGTGTTGACTCCGGTTTTTCCGCCCACCGATGCGTCCACCATGGCCAGCAGCGTGGTAGGAGCGAGCGCGTAAGGAACTCCCCGCATGTAGGTGGCGGCCACAAATCCCGTAAGATCGCCCACCATACCTCCACCCAGTGCTATGAGGCCGCTGTCTCGACCAAAACCCATATCCAGCAACTCGTCGGACAGCCCGGCCCAGCTCTCCCGACTTTTGGACGCTTCACCCGGTGGAACCTGAAGGGTTGGGCCACCCCAAGCGGGAGGTCCAAAGCTCCCTTTTTCAAACAGTTGGTAGACGGTGGCGTCTGCGATCAGGGCAATCCGCCGATCGGGAAGATGTTGCTGGGCAAGCTCGGCCAGGCGACCGAGGATGCCGGGCTCCACGTACGCCGGATAGCTCCCCAGCTGGTGTTGTACCCTGATGGGCTGTGTTCTCACCGCTGCTCCGTTGTGCGACCTACCAGGTGGAATCGGCCACTCCGTCCCTCCGATTGGCCAGCCGGGCAAGGGTGAACAGCAGGTCGGACAGTCGATTGAGGTAAGTCAGAAAGATTTGAGGCACCGCTTCGGTGTGGGTCAGGTGAACCACGCTTCGCTCGGCTCTTCGGCATACCGTGCGAGCGACGTGCAGTGTTGCAGCGATCCGGGTTCCGGCCGGCAGCACGAAGGCCCGGAGCGGAGGGAGTGCCTTGTCCGCATCATCCATGATCTGCTCGAATTCGCTGATTCGGGCCGGGGAAAGCGAAGCCTTCTCCAGTGCCTTGCGCACCCGCTCCGGATCGGGCGTGGCGAGATGCCCCCCTATGGCGAACAGATCACGTTGAATCGACTCGAGCAGCTCGTCAAAGAAGCTCTGATCCGCCACAGCCCGCACCAAGCCGAGGCTGGAGTTCAGCTCGTCTACATCGCCGTAGGCAGACACGCGAGGGTGGTCCTTCGGTACCCGCCCGCCCCCGAACAGGCCGGTGTCTCCTTCGTCTCCGGTGCGAGTGTAGATCTTCACTGGGCACAGCCAACGCACATGCTCATGGCGGACCAATGTGCCGGGTCCCGTCGCGGCGCGAAAGGGCTTAAGCTTCAAGGCTATCGACGACAATACCTGATGAGGAGCAATCGTGGTCGAACATGAGCTGAGAGACATCTCGATCATCGGCGGAGGGCCCACCGGGCTGTTCGCGGCCTTTTACGCCGGGATGCGGGGTGCCTCCGCCAGAATCATCGACGCCCTGCCTGCGCTGGGTGGGCAGCTCATGGCGCTGTACCCGGAGAAATACATCTTCGACGTTGCCGGTTTTCCGAAGGTGCTGGCCAAGGATCTGGTGCGAGACATGGCTGCACAGGGATTGCAGTTTGGGGCCACCACTCACCTGGGCGAAATCGTTACCGGCTTGCGAAGGGCCGAAGACGGCAATGGCGGCCATTTCGTGCTGCAAACGTCTGAAGCTGACTATCCGTCGCGAACCATCATCATAGCAGCCGGGATCGGCGCCTTTGAGGCCCGGAAGCTGGGAATCGAGGGTGAGGACCTCTACGAAGAGAAGGGATTGTACTTCAAGGTGCTCGATCCCCGGCAATTTACCGGCAAGCGGGTGCTTCTGGTGGGCGGGGGAGATTCAGCTTTTGACTGGGCGGTCAATCTTCACGGTGTGGCCAAGTCAGTCATGCTGATTCACCGCCGTGACGGATTCAGAGCCCATCAGGCCACCATCAATCAGGTGCAGGAGCTGCAGCGTATGGGGGTGTGCGAGCTGCGGACCTTCTGGGAGGTCAAGGCTCTTCATGGAAACGGGAAAGTCG
Source organism: Gemmatimonadales bacterium (assembly GCA_036378855.1). Taxonomy (GTDB): domain Bacteria; phylum Gemmatimonadota; class Gemmatimonadetes; order Gemmatimonadales; family GWC2-71-9; genus CAVVWJ01. The sequence continues at coordinate 12,817 of DASUVR010000155.1, forward strand.
AGCGGGTCACCATCTTCAATAACAAAACCAAAGAGGAGCAGACCCTGGAGATCGATGCCGTGATTCCCCTGCTCGGCTTCCATTCGGATCTCGGTGCCATCAAGGACTGGGGGCTCGAGACCGAGAAAGCAGATATCAAGGTGGACCAGGTTATGGAGACCAATGTTCCTGGCATTTACGCTGCCGGCGATATCACCAGCTACCGGGGAAAGCTCAAGTTGATCGCCACTGGAGCGGCCGAGGCGTGCATCGCGGTGAACAATGCGGTACACCGGATCAATCCCAAGACCAAGGTCAATCCCGGCCACTCGTCGAACATGGCCATCTTCGGCCAGAAGGACGACTGATCCGCAATACCCAGCTTAGCGCTTACCGCCTTTGCCCAGCTCGACTACCACACTATCGATCGCATTGACCATGACCTTGCTGCTCTCGGCGTGGTGGTTGGCCTCAACCGAAAACGTCAGGCTTTTCCCCCCGTCGAGCTCGATATAGCCGGAAAGCGACTGAACCCGGGCAATGCTTCCGGTCTTCGCCCGTACCCGACCGTTCAGCGGAGTGCCCAGAAAACGATTGCGGAGCGAGCCGGCCAGACCGGATACGGGTAAGGCGGCAGCAAACGTGGCGGAGCGCGGGTGCGTTCGCATGAACCGAAGTACCTGGGTGAACGCGAGCGGGCTCACCAGGTTGCTGCTGGAGAGACCCGACCCGTCGCTGAGGGAGAACTGGGTAGAGTCCACCCGGATCGAGTCGATCAGAAAGCGCCGCTCTACGGCCAGCCCCTCCGGCCACGATCCGGCCTTCCCGAACTGCCGGCCGAGCTGCTTCAACAACATTTCCGCAAACCAGTTCTGACTGGTATTGAGAATCGGAAAGATCCAGTCGCGGAGCGGGCGGGACAGCACCTCCGCGAGCGGAGGAGAGGCTCGGACGTGGGCATACAACAATGAATCGGTGGTGGAACGGGTGGTACCCGTGACTGCAATGCCTACCTCGGCCAGTGCCTGGCGGAGGGCTCGCGCGGCAAAGAGGTTGGGGTCGGGTACCGCAAACGACTCGGTGCGACGGGGGTTGTCGAGCGCCACGGTGCCTTCGGCCCATATTTGCAGCGTTCCTGGCTGCCGGTAGAAGCGGTCACCTATATCTGACTCGCCGCCCGGAGCCACCGTCAGCGTTCGATTCTCGAATCCGATATCGCCGAGATCTGGCGTAATCGCAATGACGGCCGGCGCCCCGACAGCCGGTCCTGGTTGCCAGTCAAAGTCGATGCTGTTGTCATGGAATCCCAAACCTGACACCGGCGCCGCATACCACCAGTTGAGATCGAACGCCTCCCAATTCGGATGCACCAGGGTGGGCTCGAAGTAGCTGCCGTCACCGACTATGTCGCCCGACACGACCCGCACGCCCTTCGCTCGGAGTCCCTGCGCGAGCTGGCGCACCCGGACAAAAGGATCCACGTCGCATACGCCGGCCAGGGTGCTGTCCGCGGCGTAACAGCGCTTGTCCATGGTGGGATCGCCCCGTCCGTAGAGCACCAGGTCGCCCTGCAGGATGCCCCCCACCACCGGGCCACCGTACACGCTGGTCTTGACCCGCCAATCCGGGGGAAGCAACGCCGACGCGACCGCACTGACGATGAGCTTGGTGTTGCTCGCCGGGATGAACAACCGGCTTTCATTGCGGCCGTAGACCAGGCGGCCATTCTGATCGAGGAGCGCGATTCCCCAAAGCTGTCGGTTGAACGGCACCGTATTCAGGCGGGCGTCGATGCGCGCCGCCGGGCTTTGGGCAAGGAGGGGAAAGCCGGGAAGGATCGGCGAAAAAGACAGGAGAATAAGGAATACCGTGCGCACACCACGTGAGTCCTTCCGCGCTGTCTTAATCATACGCCACCCGAGGGTCCACTCGAGCATAGAGCAAGTCGGTGATCAGGTTTACCAGAACGAAGACCAGGCTGAGAAAGAGAATGCTTCCCTGGACTGCGGGTAGATCGCGCTTGTCGATGGCGGTGAGGACGTAGCGTCCCACGCCCGGCCACGAGAAGATGGTTTCGGTCAGAATCGACCCGGTGAGGTAGCTGCCGAAGTCCAGCCCGAGAACCGTGAGGACAGGGAGCAGCGCGTTACGAAAGCCATGGGACAGCACCACCCGAGTTTCCAGCAAACCCTTGGCACGTGCCGTGCGCACAAAGTCGCTCTGGAGAACTTCCTGCATGGCAGCGCGGGTCATGCGCGACAAGAATGCAACCGAGCGCATCCCCAGTGTCAGCGCGGGCAGTATCAGATAGGCCAGGCCTCCCGAGCCGGACGGCGGCAGCCATCGGAGATTTACCGCAAAGATCAGGATCAGAATCAGTCCGACCCAGTAGACCGGAAACGAGATACCCAAGTAAGCGCCAAAGGCCGCCACTCGGTCGAGCACAGCGCCCGGTCTCCAGGCGCCAAATATGCCGATGCTGATTCCGGTCAACGCTGCGAACAGCATGGCTGCTCCTGCCAGGCGGAGCGTCGCCGGAAAGCGCTGCAGCAGATCCCGCAGGATGGGGCGGCGAGTGATGTAGCTGGTGCCCAGATTACCTCGCAGCACGCCCCCCAGGTAATGGGCAAACTGCTTCGGCAAAGGGTCGTCCAGGTGCAACTCCGCTCGCAAACGGGCCAGCGTCTCGGGATCGGCGCGTTCGCCCACCATGGCTTGCACCGGATCGCCCGGGGCGACATACAGCAGCAGGAAGGTGACCATCAAGACGCCGAGCAGAGTGGGAATCAGGAAGAGCAGCCGCTGAAGCAGAAACCGACTCACGGGGCTCGCTCCGCTTCCATCCAGCGCTGCCCGGTGAAAACCAGGGGAAGCTGCCAGCCTCGTACATTCGGCTGCATGGCCCAGACATCAACCGGAAACCAGAGAAAAATCCAGGGGGCCAGGTCGAAGACCCGCGCATCGATGGCGCGGGCCAGCCGCACGTTCTCGGCGCTGTCGGTGGTGGCGCGCGCCCGGACGATCATGGAGTCGAGGGTGGGGTCCGTCAGGAAGGCGTAATTTCCGCCGGGGCCCTTGTTGCGGGAATGAAAGAGGGGGTAGTTGAAGTTTTCCGGGTCGGGATAGTCGGCCCACCAGTCGGTAAGAAAAAGGTCGGCTTCGCCGTGCCGAACGGCTTCTCTTGCGCTGGAGGCGTCGCGCTCCACGATCTCGGCCCGGATCCCGACCTCCGCCAGGTTCTGCTGGATCGACTGCGCCAATCGCGCGAGCTCAGCCCGCTGGGTGCGCCAAAGCTTCAGAGAGAAACCCGCAGGGTAGCCGGCTTCCTTTAGGAGCCGCTTCGCTTCGGCCGGATCGTAGGCATAAGGCGTGCGGGTGGAGTCGTAGCCCGCAATGCCGGGCGGCAGCGAGCCGGCCGAGCGGACACCCCGGTTCATGAACAGGGTACTCAGCAGCGTTGGTACGTCGACTGCGTGATTGAGCGCGCGGCGGACTCTTGGATCCCGGAGCGGGCCTCGCGTGGTATTGATCGCCACGTAGTACTCCCGGATCACCGGACGGCGCTGCAGCTCCTGGGCATGAGCCTGTTCCCAGCGCCGGGTCTCTCCAATGGGTACCTCCACCACGCTCAGGTGGCCGGATTCGTATTCGGCGGCCTGGGTCAACGGCTCAGGGATGATCCGTATTCGCAAGCTGTCAGACCGGGGGGCACCCCCCCAGTATGTCTCATTCCTGGCCAGCACGATTGCGTCGTCATGAGACCAGGAGACGAACTTCCAGGGACCGCTGCCGATCGGTCTCTGATCGAAATCCTTTGGAGTGGGACTCGGCACGACTGCTGCTACAGGCATGGCAAGCAACTTGGGAAAGACGTTCAACGGCTCTTCCAGCGTCAGGACGACCGTAGAATCGTCCGGGGTGGCGATTCCGTTGACTTCCTTGCTCTGACCCGAGGCATAAGGCCGGGCACCCCGAATCGGATACAGCGGCCAGCTGCGTCCGCCGGTGGTGCCCGGTGCTAGAGCTCGCAGCAGCGAAGCTCTGACATCGGCGGAACGGACTGGGCGACCATCATGAAAGCTGGCGTTGGTGCGAAGATGAAAGGTGTAGACCCGGCCATCGGCGCTGGCTTCCCAGCTGCGGGCCAGACCTGGCTTCAGTCGCGCATCGGCATCGAACTGGGTCAGGTTGTCGAACAGAAGGGTGACAACCTCTCCGGTGGGCACGTCGGTGGACAAGGCCGGATCCAGCGATCGTGGATCGTAGCTGAAATAGTAGTCGAGTGTTTTCCCGCTCCCCTGGTCACCACAGGCCGGCAGGACCAGAAGAGCGCAGAGCAGAAATCGGCGCATGATGAGTCGGACGGACCCCTCGCGACAGATGGGAGCGGCAAGCGCGGAGAGCGCACCGGCGGAGCAAGGGGACGCCGCCGATTCACCAACGTTGACACTGCAACGTAAGGTGGTCAAACTACCGGGCTTACGCCATGCCGTCAATCTGGTCTTGATGGGCCCACAGGTCGACAACCCTCATCCAGGAGTGCGGCATTCCCCTCTCGTGTCACCGATCGCACCACCAACGCCTCGTCGTTCATTCTTGGCTTCAGTGCCGATGAACCCAGTCGCCTTACGGCGAGCGGTTTTTCTCCTCAGCCTGGTGGCCACACTCGGCTGGACCTCGGCAGCGATGGCTCAGCAGCCGACGCAGCGGGTGATTCGACAACTCAAGTTCGAGGGTAACCAGGCGGTCACTAATGAGGTTCTGGCCGCCGCAATCGTCACCACCAATTCCAGCTGGTTTGCCCGTGCTTTTCTGTTCCGCTCCTTCAAATTCCTCGGAACCAAGCGGTTCTTCGACGAGGAAGAGTTCCGGCGAGACGTCGTCCGGCTGAGCGTGCTGTACAAGCGGAGCGGCTACCCCGATGTCGTGGTGGATACGCTGGTGAGTCGAACCCCGGAGGACGTGTACATCACGTTCCGGATCAATGAGGGCGATCCGATCCGGGTCACCAAGATGGTTACAACCGGCCTGGATTCACTCCCGCCGAAGGTGCGTCGCTCCGTGCTGCTCGACCTCCCGCTCCAGGTGGACGATGCGTTTAACCGCTTCGATATGCAGGCCAGCGCCGATTCGGTGATCCGACGACTGCGGGACCGGGGCTATCCGGCCGCTGCGGTCTTCACGTCTTTCGAATCAAATCGCGAGGCCAAGAACGCATCGGTGACCCTGGACGCGCAGCCGGGAACCCGGGCGGTGATTGGGCCGGTCGAGGTCATCGGAACCAACCGGGTGGACACCACAGTCGTGCGCCAGCTCCTGGTCTCCCGCAGCGGCCGGCGCTACTCCCAGGAAGAGCTGTTCGAAAGCCAGCGCAATCTCTACGAATCCGACCTGTTCCGTTTTGCCACAGTGAACATCGACTCGGCATCCTACCATCCAGGGGACTCAACGGTGCCTCTGGTGGTGCAGGTGAATGAGAGCAAGCCGCACCGGGTGCAGAGTGGAGTGGGATATGCGACGTATGACTGCTTCCGTGGGTCACTGGGGTGGACCACTCGTGATTTCCTGGGCGCCGGCCGCATTCTCGATCTGACCAGCCGGGTCTCGAAGGTCGGAGTGGGCGACCCGGTGGATTGGGGCCTGGACCAGAATATCTGTGCGACCTCGCGGGAGGATAAGGTCGGGTCGGCCAAGGTGAATTACTACCTGGGAGCCTCGATCCGACGGCCGGCATTTCTCTCGCCGAACAACGCCATCACCGTTTCGCTGTTTGCCGAGCGCCGATCGGAGTACAAGGTCTATCTGAGGCAGGAAACCGGCGCCAGCATCGCGCTCACCCGCACCACCCCGCGGCGGCGAAATCCGCTTTCACTCACCTATACCATCTCATACGGCAGAACCGAGGCGAGTGCGCTCAGCTTTTGCGGCGTGTTCGGCGCCTGCACGACCGACGTGGTGGAACCTTTGCGGAAGAGTTTACCACTCGCCACACTGACCGCCCAGGCGACCTTTCCGCGGATCAATAGCCCGATCGATCCCTCTCGCGGCCGCATTGGATCGGTGGAGGTCACCTACAGCTCCAAGTACATCGGCTCCTCCAGCTCCCAGCAGTTCACCCGTATAGCCGGGGGAATGTCCTGGTACCGCCCGCTCTCCCGTGATGCGGTGCTGAGCTGGCGAGTTCGGGGCGGGCTCATCTTCTCACCCACGCTGGAGGTGGGCAACGTTTCCGGGGCATTCATTCCGCCGGACCAGAGGTTCTATGCCGGAGGACCCAACGACGTACGGGGCTACCAGAGGAATGAACTGGGGCCGGTGGTTTATGTAGTGCCGGAGGCGGGTATCCGGGGAGACACCATTATCTCCGACTCGGTTAGCGTGGCGGCTACCGGGGGAAATACCTTTGCGCTGGGAAACGTAGAGGTTCGGGTACCTTCACCCGTCTTCAGCTCGCGGCTCAGATTTGCCGGCTTTGTCGATGCCGGAATGGTTTGGCAGCGGGAAGGCCCGCCGTCCGAGCGGAAGCTTCGGTTGACACCTGGCGTTGGCATCCGCATTGCCACTCCACTAGGGCCCGCGCGTCTCGACGTGGCCTACAACCCCTATCAGCTCCAGCCGGGCACGCTGTTTCAGGCCGATACCTTGGGCAATCTCACTCCGGTAGCCGGGCAGGGCGGCTACGTACTGCCGCGGGATCACCGCTACACGATTCACATCGCGGTAGGGCAGCCCTTCTGATGCGGCGTCAGCTCGCCCGCTTCCTCTTCGTGTTTGTCGTTGGGTCCTTGGCCATGGTGCTCGGGGTGGTCACCTCTATGACCCTGACCCCGCCGGGACGCGACCTCCTGGCCCGCACGGTTTCACGGATGTTAGACCGGATCGTAATCGGCTCGGTGAAGGTTGGTTCCATCTCCGGCTCCTTCATTTACGATCTCACCTTGGAAAACCTGATCGTGCGCGACACCAGCGGAGTGCTGCTGGCAAACCTGCCCCGGGCCCGGGTGAGTTATCGGCTGCCCAATCTGATGGCAGGTCAGGTGGTGCTCAGTGGCATCCAGCTGGAAAGTCCGACCATTCAGCTGATCAAGCACCGCAATGGGCGCATGAATTACGAGGAGGTGCTGGGCATCGGGAAGGGTTCAAAGGGAGGTAAGTCGCCGCTGGTCGAGTTCCATAACGTCAAGATGACGAACGGCACCCTTCGAATCGCCCTGCCATGGAATCCTCCGCGGACCGCGGTCACCGAATTCAGCGTGGATTCCGCGGTGCGGGCCGAACGAGCCAAGCCCGGTCGGGTAATCGAAGACACCCCGGAAGGCCGGAGGCGGGTGATTCAGCTTTCGGATTTGGCGACCAGGATGTCCCGGCTTCGGATCGCCACTCCCGACCGCCAGCCGTTCACCATCGATCTGGATTCCCTGGCGACGCGGGTGAGCGATCCGGGGGTTACCGTTCGGGACGCAGTGGGCCGCATTCGGATTCGGGGCGATAGCGCCGTCTTCAGCCTGAGTACCGGAGCGCTGCCGGACAGCCGGTTTTCCGGCGGCGGCGCGGTGACCTGGCCGCGCGACACCATTCTGTTCGATTTTCAGGTTGTCTCGCCTCACGTCAACCTGGTGGATCTCCGCTGGGTGTCGCCGGGGTTTCCTGAGATGACCGGCCGAGGCGTGCTGGCCGCACGCTCTGAAACCGGAGCCCGGACGGCGTACGACCTTCGCGATCTACACCTGCGAGGGGTCCTGGGCCAGGTGGATGGCGAACTGGTAACGATCACCGACAAGCGGCGCGGGCTCGGTGTGCGCGACATGAATCTCCGGCTCACCGAGCTCGACCTGGACGCTGCCCGGCCTTACGTCGACACCCTACCGTTTTACGGAACCGTCACCGGCAAGCTGGCCGGATCCGGATTCCTCAATGCCATGGATCTGACCCTGGAGTGGGCTTTCCGGGACGCCGCCGTTCCGGGAAATCCGTTGACCACGATCTCGGGCGATGGCGGTGTCGGCACCTCCCCCGACAGCGGACTGACGTTCACCAACTTCGAGGTCCGGCAGTCCGACATCGATTTGCGCACTGTCCGCCGGGTGGCTCCGGCCGTCATCCTGCCGGGCAGGGTCATCGCGGTGGGCACTCTCAACGGGCCCTTACATAACGTCGTCTTCAACGGCACGGCCCAGCACCAGGACGAAGACCGGCCGCCCAGCATGCTGGAAGGAACGGTGCACCTGGACAGCCGCTTTGAGGTTCTGGGGCTGGGCACCGACGTGAGCCTGGACCCTCTTTCCTTTGAGGGGATCCGCCGGGCCTTCCCGTCGATGAAAAGTCGCGGGGAAGTCCGGGGACGCTTTCGCAGTCAGGGCAACCTCGAGCGCCTGCTGGTCGATGCCGCGCTCTCCGGGCAAATCGGAACGATCGAGGCACAGGGCTACGCCACCGTGCGGCCTCCAAGCTGGGGAGCGGAAGGGCTGCATCTGAATTTCACGGATCTGGATCTGGCCTCGCTAACGGGACGGCAGATTCCTTCCCGGCTCAACGGAGAGCTGACCATCACGGGAAGGAGCGATACCCTGAATGCGCCGGAGGGAGACCTCCGGCTCGCGCTGTCCACCAGCAGAATTCGCGAGTGGACTCTGGACAGCGTCAACGCCACCGTCGGCGTGCACGACAGCGTGATTCGATTGGATACGGCATATGCCGTTTGGAAGGGAGCTCGAGTCGGGGGAAGCGGAACGCTCGGGTGGAACGCTCCTCACGATGGCCGCATGGCATTCAGCCTGGCCGCGGACAGCCTCATCGCCTTCGACTCGTTGCTCCTGGCCACAACCGGCCAAACCCGCGGCAGCTCTCCCGACAGCCGGCCACTCGGCGGGACCGCCCAGGCGCAGGTGCAGCTGGCCGGCAGCCTCGATACGCTGGAAATGAGCGGCGATCTGCTGGTGCAGAAACTGGAGTGGCAGCGCCTCGCCTCACCCCGGGTCACCGGCACCTTCAGCTGGATCGGAGGTAAACGGCCGCAGGTGACCGCTTCTGTTGCATCCGATTCGGTCAGCGCGGACAAGTGGGTGTTCCACGGCCTCAATACTCAGGTAAAAGGCTGGGCCGACTCGCTGGAATGGAGGGCGGGGTCGGGGATCGGAACCGATTCCCGACTCGATGGCTCGGGCCGCTGGTGGCGACACGAGGCCACTCAGGTGGCAATGTTTGACAGCCTGGCCTTTACCCTGCCGGTACACACCTATCGGCTGGACCAAAGTTTTGCGGTTACCCTGACGGATTCAGCGCCGGCGATCAGTCCGTTAACACTGCGCGCAACCGACGGCTCGGGCATCGTGCAACTGGGAGGACGCATCCCGGGCAATTCGGAAGGGTCGTTGGCTCTGACCGTTTTGGGAATGGACCTGCACGACGTGTACGGCGTGCTGCAGCGGGACACCGCCGCGATCGGCGGATTGGTCGGCCTGGATGTCCGGATGGGAGGGACCGCTCAGGCGCCAACCCTCCGAGGCACCACCACCTTGAATGGCGGAAGGTTCGGCGATTTCCAGGCGCCGTTCCTGGAGGGCGTGGTGAATTATGCCGGCCGAAACCTGGAAGCCGACCTGCAGCTCTGGAGGACGGGCGAAAACGTTCTCCGGATCGAGAGCAAGCTTCCCCTGGATCTGGCGATCAAGGGCGCTGAGCAACGCCGGGTGGCCGGTCCACTCCGGGTCCACGCTCGGGGCGACAGTGTGGACCTCGGCATTCTGGAGGCGTTGACACCCGCGGTAAATCGGGTGAGAGGCCTGCTCGCAGTAGATATGAATGTGGGGGGCACCTGGGAGAAACCCGAATTTGCCGGTGGACTCCAGATCAGGAACGGGGCCATGTCCCTTCCAGGTTTGGGCGTCCGGTATGAAGGCCTGCAAGGGCGAGCTCGCTTCCGAGGCGACTCCCTGGTCATCGACAGCCTCTCGCTGAGAAGCGGAGGGACGCTGGGGATTACCGGCTCGGTACAGCTGGCAAACTTCTCTCATCCTGAGCTCGATCTCGCATTTCAGGCAGAAGCCTTCCGGGCATTGGACGTGAGAAACTTCCTTACCTTCACCGGGACCGGGCGCCTGGGGCTGCGGGGGCCCCTGTTCGGCGCCACTCTGAGCGGCGATCTCACCGCCAACAGCGGAGTTCTCTACTTTGCCGACCTGGTCAGCAAGCGAATCATCGATCTGGAAGACCCGACCATCTCCGACCTGGTCGATACCACGCTGCTAAGAAGTCAGAATCTCAGCATCGCCGCCAAGTTCCAGAACCGGTTCCTGGACTCCCTGACCATCCAGAACATGCGGGTTGTGCTCGGCTCCGATGTATGGCTTCGGTCGAACGAGGCCAACATTCAGCTGGGCGGCGAAGTGCGGCTGAGCAAGACCGAAAAGACCTACACGCCTTCAGGCACCCTCGATGCGCTCCGGGGCAACTACAGCCTCCACATTGGACCCATTACCCGAGACTTCACGGTAGACCGAGGGTCGGTTCGATACTTTGGCGATCTCAATGCCGCTCTGGACATCCGGGCAAGCCACGTGGTTCGCGCCGTTCGGGGTGAAGAAGTTCCGGTCATTGCCAACATCAGTGGGACACTGTATGCCCCGAAGGTGACGCTGGAAAGCACCTTCAATCCGCCGATCTCGGAGACCGACCTGGTCTCCTACCTGGTAACCGGGTATCCGGCCAACGAGGCGGCCCGTTTGGGGCAGACCGACTATCTCCAGACCGGGTTGTCCTATTTCTCCAGCGCGCTGTCGAGTGAGCTGGAGCGGGCACTCATCCAGGATCTGGGCGTGCCGCTCGACTTGATCGAGATCCGCCCGGGCGTGGCCCACGGCCGCGGGGTGCAGTCGCTTACCCAGCTGGCCGCGGGATGGCAGCTGGGCAGCAAGACTTTCCTGACGTTGAACGCCGGTTTCTGCCCCGAGAATCTCGGGCAGTTCAGCTACAACAATCTGGGAGCGAGTCTGGAATTCCGATTCAGCCGCGAATGGAGTCTGCAGACCAGTGTAGAGCCTACTCTGACGTCCTGTCGCAAGGACTTCGGAATACTTACCACCAACACGTATCAGATCGGCTCCGACGTCAAATGGGAACGGGAGTTCTGAGGGTGACCCGTTCGTTGCTCATCGCCAATCCGGCGGCGGCGCGCACCGCTCGGGTGAGCATCGACCTGGTAGCAAACACGCTGAGGAAGGGCGGCTGGGAAGTCGAGGTGCTGGCCACCACCGGCCCGGGCCACGCGAAGGAGCTCGCCGAGTATGGCGTGGCCAGCAAGATGGATATCGTTGCGGTATTCGGCGGGGACGGCACCACCATGCAGGCGGCGGCGGCACTGGTAGGGACCGAGATCCCGCTGGGCATCATTCCCGGGGGGACCGGAAATCTTCTCGCCGGTAATCTCCGCATACCACCATCTCCCGCTCGAGCCGCCCGAGCCCTGCTCAGCGCCCGGCCCCGTCCGCTCGATCTGGGCCGCATGGAACGTCCCGGCGGATACCAATACTTCGCCGTGGCCTGCGGAGCCGGCTACGACGCCCGGGTGATGGCCGCAACCCTGTCCCAGCACAAACGCCGCTGGGGAATGGGAGCCTACGTTGCGACCAGCCTCCGACTCATCGCCAGTATTCAGAGCAGCCTGCATGTCATCACCATCGATGGCGTGAGATACGAAGTGCATGCAGCGATGGTATTGGTGGCCAACTGCGGCGAGGTGATTCCCCGGGTGGTTCGGCTTGGCCCCGGGATCACTCCCACCGACGGCCTGCTGGACGTGGTGGTCGTCCGAGCCGACAATTTGCCTCAAAGCCTACGGGTAGTCTGGGACCTGCTTCGCATCGGGCCGGCCACGCTGGGAGATGCCACATCCCTCGGCCACGCCCGGGGCCGGGAGATTCAGGTCGAGGCGGAAGAAGTCCAGCCGGTTCAGCTCGATGGCGAGCCGGGTGGTGAAACGCCGTTTACCGTAAGCGTCGTTCCCGGAGCCATCCGGATTCTGGTTCCCTCCCGCAGCAAGGCCATGGCGTAGCCACCGCGAGTGACTAATTTTTGGGGGGTTCCGCCCCTCAGCTCTGGGAATTCATCATGGCCGGCTCGGTCTTGCTGATCGATGACGATGTCGATGTTCTACGCAGCATAGGGAACTACTTCGAGCGTTTCGGCTATGAAGTAACCCGCGAGCTCAGCGGTGAGGCCGGACTTGCCACCTTCGATCGCTTGCGTCCAGAAGTTGTCATCCTGGATCTGGGATTGCCGGGGATGGACGGGATGGAGGTTCTCGAACACCTGCGCCAGCGGGACGCTTCGGTGATTCTCCTGACCGGGCAGACCGACGTGGCCACCGCCGTTCGCGCCATGCAGATGGGCGCCGAAAACTTCCTGAGCAAACCAGTCGACATGGAGCACCTTGCCGCTGCCACCGCCCGGGTGGCCGACAAGGCTCGGCTCCGCCGAATCAACGAAGCCCTGCTGATACAGAGTGCCCCGGGTCATGGGCTGGATTCCCTGGGCGCCTCCTCCGGCATGCAGGATTTCGCCCATCAGGTGGCTCTGCTGGCCCAGAGCGAGCGAACCACGGTGCTCCTCAACGGTGAGAGTGGAACCGGTAAGGGTTGGGTCGCCCGGATGATTCACGACCTCAGCCCGCGCTCCAAGGCCCCGTTCGTGGAGGTGAACTGCGCGGGACTCAACGCCACCTTTCTCGATTCCGAGCTGTTCGGTCACGAAAAGGGCGCCTTTACCGATGCCAAAGACCGCAAGCAGGGTCTCTTCGAGATCGCCGACCGCGGAACCATTTTCCTGGACGAGATCGGCGACCTGGCTCCCGAGCTTCAGCCCAAGCTGTTGAAGGTTCTGGAAACGAAGACTTTCCGCCGGCTCGGCGGCACCCGCGAGATCACGGTGGACGTGCGTCTCGTGGCGGCGACCAACAAGAACCTTCAGGCCGAGGTCGAAAGCGGGGGTTTTCGCGAAGACCTGTACTATCGACTCAGCGTCATGCCCTTAACGCTGCCGGCGGTGCGGGATCGCTCCCGGGAGGACCGGCTCGCGCTGCTGACCAGAATCATGGGAGACCTGCAATCCGAGCTACCCGATGGGCCGGGCGCTCTCTCCAGCGAAGTGCTGGAGCGGCTGCTGGCGTATCCCTGGCCTGGGAACGTGCGGGAAATGCGCAACGTACTGGAGCGGGCCCTCATCCTGGGACGGGGACAGCCCGCCGTAAGTGTGGAGCATCTGCCCGGAGAGTTCCGGGCTCGGCCGGGAATAGGAGACCGGCGGCACACGCCGCTCAGTCTGGAAGACCTCGAGCGACAGCACATCGAGCGCACCCTCAAGCACCATGCGGGCAACCGGACCCGCGCCGCTGTCGAGCTCGGTATTTCCCGGGCGACGCTGATCAACAAGATCAAACGCTACAACCTCACTGCCTAGCGCCCATGCCCGAGCTCAACGAACACGACGCGATGACCTGTCGCGCTTGCGGCCGGGAGGAGCGGGCCTCCGAGGGGTATCCCTGCGCCAACTGCGGTACCTTCCTCTGCCTGATCTGCAATTTTCGTGGAGTTACGCTGTGTCAGGATTGCTCGAAGAAGGCCCCCCCGGAAAAGAGCGGATGAGACCGCTTCCGTGCCGGTAGTCATAGCTCGGGCGGCTCTGGCGCCCGTCATGGCGCAGCCCACCGCCCGCGCCGAACAGGTGACCCAGCTGGTTCTGGGAGAGACCGCAAGTGTGCTGGAGCGGACCGGCGAATGGAGGCGGGTGCGCACCGACGCAGACGCCTACGATGGCTGGATCCATCTGGGCTACCTGTCCGAGGTTGAGGATCCGGCTGGAGTGGAGTGGCGTTCTCAGGTAAACGCCTGGAGTGAGGGCGCCACGATACGGATTGGCGGCGCCGCGCTGCCGATTCCCCTCCGCGCCCGGGTCATTCTGGATCGGGATGTGGTCCGCCTCCCCGATGGCAGGCAGGGGCGGGTGGTAGGAGGCTGCATACGAGAGCTCCAGCAGAGCATATCCAGCGCTCGCGCCAAGGCGCCGGAACGCTGGGCGTTCGAGCATTTCGGGGGCAGCCCCTACGTGTGGGGCGGGGTAACTCCCTGGGGCGTCGACTGCTCCGGTCTGGTTCAGACCACTTTTGCGGCCCGAGGCGTAAGCCTCCCCCGCGATTCGGCCCAGCAAGTCACCAGCGGAACCTCGGTTCCAGTCGATGCTGTTCGCCCGGGTGATCTGCTGTTCTTCCGCGGCGAATCTACCGCCTCCATTACCCATGTGGCGTTTGCCGGCGAGGCCGACACTCTGGTGCATTCCACGCTCTCCTGCGGTGGCATGGTGGTGGAGCCGTGGCTTCCGGGGAGCCGGGCCGCGTCGCTCCGCGAGCGGCTGGTCGCCGTGCGGCGCCTGGAGGAGAGGTGAGTGGGGTAATGCCGGCCAGAAAGCTGGTCCTCTTTGATATCGATGGCACCATCCTCTTGAGCTCCGGCGCGGGACGCCGCGCCATCGTCAGCGCAATTGCCGAGCACATCGGAGACTCTGGAGCCCTGAGCCACATCCCGTTCGGCGGTAAGACCGATCCGCAGATCGTGGCCGAGTTGCTCGCAGCAGCAGGACATCAGGAACCGCCTACGCCCGATAGGCTCGACGGGATTTGCCGGCGGTACGTCGAATTGCTGGCCGATGAGCTCGGCCGGCCGACCACGCGCACTCATGTCATGCCTGGCGTTTACCAGTTGCTCGATCGGCTCGAGTCTGAGCCAGGAGTCGTGCTGGGTCTCCTTACCGGCAATCTCCTCCAGGGAGCCCGTCTCAAGCTGCTGGCTGCGGGAATCGATCCTCGCAGATTTCAAGTCGGAGCCTACGGGTCGGACGCGGCACATCGACCCGACCTGCCACCCATCGCCGCGCAGCGTGCCGCCCGCTATTTCGGCCGGGAGCCTCGAGGAGACTCGGTCGTCATAATCGGGGATACCCCCGCCGACATTGCCTGCGGCAGCTGCATCGATGCCCGAGCGATTGCCGTTGCCACTGGAGACTATTCGGTCGCCGATCTTCAGGCCTGCGGACCCCACATGGTCTTCGAGGATCTGGCCGATACCGAAAGCGTGCTGCACTCTATCCTCGCCTGAACCCAGGCCACGTGGTGACCCGACCTCCCGCCCCTACTGAAACCTGGATCGTGCCCGAGCTGGGACCCTCACTGGGTCGGCTCAGCGATCCGCCCTCCACCCCGGACCACTCCGGCGCACTGGGCGTGGTGCTCGAGGACATTCGACTGGAACTGGTCAGCGGAATTTTCGATATGGCCGGGGCGGCGCGGTCGTTCATGGCGGCGGGCGACCACCAGGGTGCCATAGCCTCGCTTGGTCGGGTCGGCTGGCTGGACCGCTGGGAGAGGGCAGTGGCCGCAAGCGCCCAAAGGCTAGCCGACGTGGTCAATGCGCGCATGCGTGCGGCCGCCGTCGAGTCCCGGCTTCCCGAGCGACGGCTGCAGCCGCTGTTTTTGACGTCAGAGGATATCCGCGCGATCGGGTCGCGACTCGGCAGTGGGGGCGCCGGCTTCGTCAGCGCGCTCGACGCGCTGGAACAGACCGTTCCGGCCGCTTCCGCGCTGGGTGTCCGCGGTCGTATGGGGCAGGAGGAGTGGCAGGTTGCGCTCGCCACTGCGGCGCGGCGCCTCGAATCCGCCTGGCTGGCACTGTCCGAATCGGCGTTGCGGGAGCAGGAGCGCTGGAGCAGGGAGATCGAGCGGGTGAAAACCTGGAAGCGGCCCACCCGGGAACTGTGGCTGATCACCGCCCTGGTTCTGCTGCTGCTCAGCTACCTCGGACTGATCTTGGGCGGCTATCTGCCGGTACCGAAGTCGCTGCAAGGGCTGGCCGAGCTCTGGTGGAACCACCTGTGACCTTCGTTGGGGTGGGGATCGACCTGGTGGATCTCCAGCGGGTCCGCGACCTCCTCGCGGACAAGGGTGAGCAGGCAATGAACCGATTCTTCTCTGATCACGAGCGCCACTATCTCGCTAGTCGTCCGGATGCGACGGGACACGCGGCCGCCCGGATCGCGGCCAAAGAGGCCGTTTACAAGGCTATGCAGTCCCTGCCGGGGGCTAGGGGCGTTGGGTGGCGGGAGATCGAGGTATCAAGGGATGCGGAAGGGCGTCCAGCCATTCGCCTGTACGGACTGGCAGCACGCATTTCTCAGGAGCAAGGTGGTCTTGCGATCAAGATCTCGCTGACTCATTCGGCCCTCTCGGCCGGAGCCATTGCCATTGTCGAGGCTCCTTAGGACCCCTCATCTTTCAATTCCGATCATCTTACTCTAGTTTGAAAGCAGCGACCTCAAACTGGATGAAAATGATTCTCAACGCGGCCGCCCTGGTTTTCTCCACCCTCGCCGCCCACCCTCAAACCCCTGATTCCGTTCCGGACGTCGCACCAGCGGTTCGCCGGGTTGCCGCTACGGCACAGCTGGCGTCTCAGGAATACCGGGTTGGGATCGTCGAGGGCCGAGTTGTTTCTCAAGCTGAAGTAGACGAAGCTCGGCTTTTCCTTCAGGAGTCCCGGCGGTCGGCCGCTCTCCTGCCGGCCAAATTTCGGCTCAGCACGATAAGTGACATCGACTCGTTGATAGCCCTCGTGAGTGCAGCCGGCTCTCCCGACTCCGTTGATGCTCGGGTGAAGCGGCTCACCACCTCGCTCTCGACCGCGCTCGGCGTTCCCCTCGATCAGCTGCCGCCGGAGGCGCCATCGTTGGCTCGAGGCGCCCAGGTGTTTCGGACCAACTGCGCCTCATGCCATGGAGAGCTCGGCCACGGCGACGGCCCGATGGCAAAGGGGATGGAACCCAAACCCGCCGATCTCTCAGCCGCGGCTGAGCTCCGCGATCAATCGCCTCTGGATTATTACCGTCGAGTGAGCATTGGTGTGGTCGGTACGGCTATGCCGGCCTTCGAGACCAGGTTGTCGCCGGAAGACCGCTGGGCCGTTGCGCTCTATGCCAGCGTGCTCCGCCTCCCCAGTGACTCGGGCAGCGTCCCCCCGGCGCTCCAGTCCTTCGGCACTACCGGACGTATGTCCGACTCCGAACTGCTCGCCGCTCTAGGTGAGCGGAATGACGGATCAAACGGTCTGGCCCGGGTGGCCGCCGTCCGCCGATTTCAGTCCAATGGCAGCGCTGGGGCTGATGCCCGGGTATTCACCCAGGTACGAGCCCAAATCGAGTCGGTTTACGCCCTGGCGCGAACGGGGGATACGTCGGCGAGCTCGCGGGCCTTCGACGCCTACATGACCTTCGAGCAGGTTGAGCGGCAAGTCCGAGCCAAGAATCCAGGGCTGGCTGGGGATCTGGAGGCCGGATTTGCGTCCCTGCGTACTCGAGTGGCCGGGGGTGCAACTGGATCCGAGCTGGACCGCATTCGCCGGCAGCTTGACGCGGACCTGGAAAATGCCGAACGGACTCTGGCCGACCAGCCGTCCGCACTGAACCTCTTCATCCAATCGTTTGTCATTCTGCTGCGCGAGGGCTTCGAGGCCATTCTGCTGGTCGGCGCCCTGATGACATTTCTATCCAGGATGGGCGCCGCCCATCGCAAGCGCGACATACATATCGGGGTGGGCGCCGCCGCGGTGGCCAGCCTTCTTACCGCCTTTGCTCTGGAGACCATCTTTCACCTGACCTCCGCCAAACGAGAAGCGCTGGAAGGCCTGACGATGGCCCTCGCTACGGTCGTGCTCTTCTATGTCAGTTATTGGCTGCTCTCCAAGATGGAGGTGGCCAAGTGGAACCATTTCGTGAAGAGCAAGGTGCAGGACGCCTTGACCAGCGGCTCCGGTCTCGCGCTCGCGTCGGCCGCGTTC
>DASUVR010000156.1:0-12067 GCA_036378855.1 Gemmatimonadales bacterium
GCTCGGAGCCCGCTGGTCCCGCTCCTCGGGCGCTCCTAGGTAGGGAGAGCCGCGGTCTCCTCACCTCGTGCTGACGCGCCCTCCGGAGCCATCCCCTCGGCGCTACTGCCTCGCTCGCTTAATCTGTTGCCGGTCGGTTCCTTGAGCGGAGCGAAGGGATCAGGGTGACAACGCGGCGCGCGCAGCCACTGACTGTACCAGGGCGACCATGAGGTCGGCGGCCTCCCTGTCGCGCAGACCCTCCAGGCGCGCCAGCGATCGCCAGGTCTCGAAGCGGAGCGCGTGGGCGATTGCCGCGGTCAGGCGGGCCTTGGCCGAGCGGGACACGCCCCACCCTTCCAGCAACTCCTGGCGCACCCTACCCATGAGCTCGTTCCACGGGCTCAGCGCGGCCGCAAGGGCTGGTAGCTCGGGCAGATCGCGGGCGGCGTGGGTCAGGACGTCCTCCGCCCGGCGGTAATAGTCATAGAACGCGAGCAGTGCGGTGCGGAGCCGCTCGGCCGGATTCTCGATGCCGACCCAGGTGGAGGGGTCCGGGCCCGGCACCTGGACGGCGTAGTGCGAGGTGCAGGCCTCGAACATTGATCGGTCGTCGGGAAAGTGGCGGTACACCGTGAGGCGCTCCACTCCGGCGCGCTCGGCGATGGCGCTGATGGTGGTGCGGGCCGGCCCGACCTCGCGGTGCAGGGCCACCATTGCCTCCACGATCCGCTGCCGGGTTTCCTCCTGCTGCTCGGCACGGAGCTTCTTCTGGTACTTCCGGGGTTGGGCCCGGGATGTCCTGGTAGCCATGTCAGTAAACATACCTGTTCACCGAACCCTTGACAAGCTGGGGCAGAGTTCGTAACGTATCTGCGTTGAGTGAACAGTAGTGTTTACTGAACTACGATCCGAACCCAACAGGAGACATCATGGCTACCGCACAGCTTCCCCAGATCGGGCAGAACCCTACCGCTGAGCCCTTCCGGCTCCCCGCCTCCCGCTTCGATGGCTCCGGCGGCCCCCGGATCATCGGTCCCCGGGACGGCAAGTTCGTGGACCTTCAATCCGTCGGCGTGCGATTCATGATCTGGGGCGCCGAAACCGGAGGCACCTTCTCCCTGGTGGAGCATCCGATCCCGCCCCGCACGCTGGTCGCACCGCTCCACTTGCACGAGCGGGAAGACGAGTACAGCTACGTGCTCGAGGGGCGGATGGGGGCACAGCTGGGCGACGATGTGGTGTATGCCGAGCCGGGCGATCTGGTGTTCAAGCCACGAAACCAGTGGCACACCTTCTGGAACGCGGGCGACACGCCCTGCCGGATCCTGGAGATCATTTCGTCAGCCGGGTTCGAGCACTTCTTCAACGAGCTGGGCGAGCGGATGGCGGAAACCAACGCGGCCAGTGTGGTGCAGGTCGCCGGACTCCCGGAGCTCGGTGAGCGTTACGGTATCCACTTCCAGCCGGAGAGCATCGCTCGGCTGTGTCAGGAGCATGGGTTGGTGTATCCGGCGTAGTCGCGAGTCGCCAGTCGCGAGTCACGAGTCGCAACCTCCTAAACGTCCGACCTGAAAGGATCACCGATGTCGACAGCAACGCCGGTCTTCACCGCAACGCCCGAACAGGTTTTGGAAGCCGTAGTCGAGGGGATCAATACGGGGAATCACGAGCTGCTCTTGTCGCTCTACGAGTCCGACGCCGCCTTCGCCACTGGGCCGGGCAAGCTGGCGCATGGGTTGGGAGACATCTGCCAGGCGCTGGACGGGTTCATTGCGTTGAACGGCAAACTCGACCTCGAGGTGAAGCGGGTCCTGCAGGTAGACGATCTGGCTCTCGTGGTGGGAGAGTGGTCTTTCGAGGGGACCAGCCCGGACGGTGCGCCGGTGCAGCTCGGAGCCAGGAACGCAGATGTTCTCCGGCGGCAGGCAGACGGCTCCTGGCGCTTCGCCATCGACAATCCATGGGGGACGGAGTGAGGATAACTTTCGGCCCCTTCGCTGGGCTCAGGGTGACAAAGACGGGAAGGGTTTCCGGGAGGTGACGGTATGGCGCAACTGGTATACAAGGCCGGCCAGAGGAGACACCTGTTCGCGGTGCGGCGGCTCGCGCCGGATCCAGAAGACGAGGACCTGTATGTCGCCGGGGAGCTGGTGGCGGTCTACAGTTCAACCGATGCAGAGGATGTGAGTCGGCAGGCGCGGATCAAAGCCCAGGTAACTCCGCCCTATGCCGTGGTGCACGTAACCGGCTACATGCTCGCCCTGGCTCATCAGGGTCAGGAGGGCTTCCGCGTCTGGGTGACCGAGGCCGACGGCGTGGTCCACGAGCAGTACATCGTCTCCCTGGCCGATATGGTTCGCACCGCCTGGACCGTTCGCAAAACGCGGTAATTCCACCTACAACCGGGGCAAGTCACGAGTCTTGACAGGCATGCTAACTTATTGCGGCACAAGCGATTTACCCAACAAACCGGAGCCGATGCTGGCTCCGGTTTACCCGTGTGGGGCCGGACCCATTCGGGACCGGCACCGGACCATACAAAGGCCCTTCCAGATGTACCATGCGCAAGGAGACAGCAGCCACCACCCAGAAATCAACGGTTCAACATCCTGGACCGGCGGGGCCGGCCCGGTGAGCCGGTTGGCCGAGGATCTGGCGTTGACGTTGGGGTGTCCCGTCGAGGTGAGCTATCGGGAGGACACCCGGGAGATCATCGCAGTGGCCCGACCCGATGGCAGAGCCCAGGTGCGGGTGAGCCTGACGGTCTCGCCGATGGGACTCTGGCTGATGGAAAATCCGTTTGTCGCCCTGAAATACGATCTGCTCAAGCAGCTACGCCGCCAACTGGGCCATCCGCTGTGAACGTGATGTAGGCGAATGCGGAGTGACTACAGACGCTGTCGCAGTGAGGCGCGATAGCCCAGCAGCGTCGTCATCATGTCGCCGCTCCTGCACCTTTCCTGCTCGGCAACAAACGCCTGATACCTGGGCTCGGATCGCACCCCGGCGGCATCGGCCCGCTGCTGGCCCGACTGCTCACGAATCCGTCGGGACTGACGGACCAGTGGCCCCAGCGTCTCCAGGAGCTGCTCCGGCAAGAACGGCTTGTTGAGCAGCGGAATGCCACCGAGCAAAGCCGGAGGAGGATCGGTGGCAGACATCGCAACCACGGGCAAGTGCGGACGGCATTCCCGCAGCACGGCGATCAGCTCCCATCCCGAAACCACCGGCATCTTCAGATCGGTGAGCACAACGTCTACCCGATCTCCATCGTCCTGCTCCAGAATCCGGATCGCCTGCCCCCCATCGACCGCCTCGATCGGAGAGACGCCGCTGAGCTTCAGAAACCGCTGCAGGATGCGGCTGAACCGGACCTCGTCCTCGACGACCAGTACGGTCGTGCCTTCCAGGCAGTGCTCGTCCGGCGCTGTGCAATCCACGTCGCCCATCGTATCCCCCGATGCCAGATGACCGGATACGCGCGTACAAAGGATCGCCTGGCGGCTCCCCCCGCGGGGTGACAGGAGTCACACCGGGTCTCCTGGCCCAACGGGCAGCTTGACGCCATTGCGAATCTTGGTAGGCTCATCCCTCAGGATGACTCACCTCTGATGCATCACCCTCTCTACAGAATGGTCTCGGCGATTGTCATTGCCGGGACAGCGCTACTGGGACCCAGGGAGCAGGCCAATGCCCAGGCTCCGGTGTCGCGTGCACCGGTGTCGGCGATGGTGTCGCCGGTGTTCCCATCGTGGTTTTCCGCCGACACCACCGGAAGGAACCAGGCAGAGTCTCGACCGAGCTCAGTCGCTCTGCCCCGGCTCAACTGGTGGTCCGACGGCCTCCTCGGCGCGGCCGGTCTGGCGGGCAATGCGATCGGCCTGACCATGTCGCCCGACAAACAGTCCGTTCCCCCGGAAGGACTGGATCCGTCGGGCATCAACTGGGGAATCGATCGGGACGTCATCGGCAATCCGAGCAGCAGTGCCGAGACGGCGAGTGATGTGGCGGTGGCGATCGTCGTGGCGGGGCCGCCGGTGCTGGCTCTGTTGACGCAACCCGGCGTGCACGGCTTCGGCAACGTGATCCGGAGGCCGTTCGTGCTGTATGGCGAGTCGCTGCTGCTGGCGCAGGGCATCACCCAGATCCTGAAGCCGGCGTTCTCCCGGCCCAGACCGTTCACCTACCTGCCGGCGGCGGAACGGCCCGGCGGCAAGGCTTACGACGTCACCACGGATCACGCATTCCTCTCCATGCCCTCGGGCCACGCCGCCATGAGCTTTGCGGCTGCCTCCTACGCGGCAACGGACAACCTGCTGTCCCGTCCCGATGCGGGATCGAGCGAGCATGTGGCGGTGGCAGCGATCGGCGGACTCATGGCCGGGTTCACCGCTCACCTTCGAATCGAGGCCGAGCAGCATTTTCCCTCGGACGCGCTGGTGGGCGGTCTGATCGGTACAGCCAGCGGGGTGACCATTCCTTTGCTGCACAGCTACGTGTTCCCTGGAGGCGGGACGGCGCCGCATCCCGGAGGTCACGAGTGGCTGATGACGGCAGTGGGATATGCCCTGGGGGCGGGGGCCGGAATCGGGATCTCCAGCCTGGCTTACTAGCGGCCTCCTGACCTTACCACGGTGAACCCAGTCGACACCGCGTTGACCGATGCACTGCGCGACCGCTACCTGCTCGAGCTCGAGGCGGGCCGGGGCAGCATGGCGATGGTGTTTCCCGCCCCGGTGAAAGACGTTACTATGTAACAGAGAATCGACACTCAGAACGCCGTCACTATGGGCCTGATTCCGTGCCCGTGATCGCAATACCGCAGGCTTCTCCTCTTCCCCTCCTCACTCCCTCGACACGTGGCCGGGCCGCCGGTTCATCCGCCCGGGGCATCTGACCATGCCTGAGCTGGGCGTGGGCTCCGAGGTCGTACTCTCCTTCGTGACGGCTGTCTGCATCGGCATCCTGGTGGCGGTCCGCTGGCGGGATCGGCGCGCCCGGGACGCCACGTCGAACGGGGGGAACGGAGAGCTGGATGCAGGAAAGGATTCGGAAGACGGCGGCCGTTGGAACGAGCCGTATCGGACGCCCGATGAACAGGCCATCAACTCTGCCACTTTCCGCCTGGACAGCGAGGGGCGCTGCCGGACCTGGAACAAGGGTGTCGAGCGATTGCTCGGCTACAAGAAGGAGGAGTTCATCGGACTTCCGGTGGCCGACCTGTATTCGCCCGAGGACAGGGCTGATGGGGCGCTGGATCGTGAGCTCAGAGCTGCCGAAGAGAACGGAAGGTTCAGCGGCGAGCGCTGGATCGTCCGACAGGATGGAACGCGATTTCCCGCTCTGGTGTCACTGGCCAGCGTGCTCAACCGGCAGGGGGAACTTCGCGGATTTTCCAAGAAGGTGCATGATCTGACGGAAAACAAACAGGTCGAGGAGGAGCTGGGCCGGAGCAGGGAGGCGCTCGATCTCACCAACGAAGCAGCCGGCCTCGGGAGCTGGGATCACGATGTCCTGTCCGGCGAATTGCATCTGGATGCTCGAGCCAAAGCTTTGCTGGGCTTCCCACCGGAGGCGCCAACCTCCTATCGCGCCTGGGCGGCGGCCATCCATCCAGACGATCAACCGGCTGCAGAAGAGGTACTGGACCGAGCGCTGCGCGAGCATCAGCCCTTCTCGACTGAGTACCGGGTCGTATGGCCCGATGGCAGCATCCACTGGCTCGCGGTCATCGGCCGAGCCAGCTACAGCCCCACTTCCCGCAGACCGATGCGGATGAGAGGCATTCTCCTGGATATGACCGAACGAAAGCGGACCGAGGAGCGGCTGCAGGAGTTCATGCGCCTGGAAGCCATCGGCCGGCTGGCAGGCGGTATTGCCCACGATCTGAACAACATGCTGGTGGCAATCCTGGGCTTCAGCGATCTGCTGGCGCAAAGCATGCTTCCGACCGATCCCCGACTGGAGGACGTGCGCCAGATCAACGACGCAGCGGAGCGATCCGCCGAGCTCACCCGCCAGCTCCTGGCCTTTGCCCGCCGGGAGCTGATCCAGCCGCGCAAGCTCGACCTCAATGCCATCGTCCGCTACGCAGGAGGAATGCTGCGGCCGGTCCTGGGAGAGAATATCAGCCTGGTCATGCAACTCTCATCTGAGGTCGGACCGATCCACGCCGATCCCGGGCGGGTCGAGCAGATCCTCATGAACCTGGTACTCAACTCCCGAGATGCCATGCCGCGCGGCGGCCAGGTCACCGTGGGAACAGCCGGAGTAACCCTGGAGCCGGACGGCTCGCCGTGGCCGGAGCAGTCCGAAGCTCCGCCGTCGGGCCAGTACGCCATGCTGGCGGTGACCGACACCGGCCATGGTATGGATCCAGACACACTGCAGCACATCTGGGAACCCTTCTTTACCACGAAGCCGGCCGGCAAGGGTACCGGCCTCGGTCTCTCGGTGGTGTACGGGTCGGTCAAACAGAGCGGCGGCTTCGTCTGGGTGGACTCCGAGGTCGGTCGGGGAACCGTTGTGCGGGTCTACTGGCCGCTGATGAGCCAGGATACCGAGCAGCCGGTTCCGGCCCCCACGCCGAAACCGGCCGAGCGGGGTAGCGAGACGATACTGGTAGTCGAGGACGAGCGGGTGGTGCGAGCGCTGATGGTGCGCAGCCTGACGGGCCTGGGTTACAAGTGTGTGGAGGCCGGCAATGCAGAGGAGGCCCTGTTGGTACTGCAGCAGCTGGAGCACATCGACCTGGTCATAACCGATGTGGTGATGCCCGGGACCAGCGGCGGCGACTTGGGGTTGCTCCTGGCCGACCGATACCCTGCCCTGCCGGTGCTCTACACCTCGGGCTTTGCGGACAACGAGGTAGTCCGCCGGGGCCTGCTCGAGGCCGGCCGTCCTTTCCTGCAGAAGCCATTCGCGCCACGGGAGCTGGCTCGCAAGGTGAGAGAGGTGCTGGAGTCACCTGCGGTGCAGGAATCGCAAGTGCAGGGAGTGTAGGAGCGCCGAGCCTTGGATACCTAGGTGACGAGTACCCGTCCGGTCATGAAGGGGTGCGGCTGACAGTGGTAGGGGAATTCTCCCGCGGTGGGAAACGTCTCGGTGAACCGGTCGCCGGGTGCGAGCAGGGGTGACGACCACTCACCGCCATCGGCGGTGCTGGTGTGCGAGTCCGTATCGCAGTTGACCCAGGTGACCCGGCCGCCGGCCTGCACCTGCAGGTCACCCGGTTGGAACGTGAAATCCTGAATCACCACGATGGTGGATCCCGGAACGTCCGGCCCCAGCGGGAAGCTGCAGGAGCCCTCGGCCACGTCCGTCGCGGCGGAGTGCTCGGAGAAGCAGCCGGCCAGGGCAGCGCCGGCGAGTACCGCGGCCAACCCAAGCGTCGCCAGAGCGCGCCAGGCAGTGAGGAGGGAGCGCAGCTTCAGAGAAAACCGCCTGCAGAAGTGCAGCATCCGAACTACTTAGCCGGGGGGAGGTCGGGGGTCTTGAACATCTGGAGCCGACTTGAAGGTCGCTAGCCGATTCAGGGAGCTAGACCGCTGCAAGCAAGCTATCACGGTACAAGACCGGCTGCACCTGGCCGCCTAGCGTCAATCGAATCAGCTAGCGACCAGCCGATAAAAGGAGGCGGTATGAACCGTTTGATGATACCGAGGGTCGTCCTTGCAGCCCTGTTTCCACTAGTTCTGTCCTGTGGCGACGACAATGGAACCTCGGGTGACGCGACCAGCTTTTCGGCCACCCTGACCGGGGCCAACGAGGTTCCAGCGGTAACCACGCCCGCGACGGGCACGGCCACGTTTACCGTCAGCGGCAACCAGATCACGTACACCATCAACGGCACCAATCTGACCAATGCCGTTCTGGGGCACATTCACATTGCGCCGGCCGGCGAGAATGGGCCGGTGCGGCTGAACCTGTGTGGAACGGGTGATCCTCAGCCGGCCTGCACCAGCCAGCCAGGCACGACGGGCGTGGTGGCTACCGGCACCAACGGCACGACGGTCGGCAGTCCGCCGATCACGTTCGATGATCTGCTCGCCGCCATGCGGACGGGTGGCGCCTATGTGAACGTTCACACCAACATCGCGGGCTGCACCCTGGGAGAACCGGGCTGCAATCCGGGTGGGGAGATTCGGGGTCAGATCGTCGCCAACTAAAGAGCTGATCAGGTATCTCTCATAAGCGGGAACCGCCGCTGAATTGGAGACTCTCAGCGGCGGTCGTAGGTTGGTGTACGCCTACCGGGGACTGGCCGCGGTGCTGTCACCCCGCTGGGCGGGATAGACGCGCAACGCCGACCATAACCATTTCCCGTCACGCCGAACCATCAGGATGGTCCCCCGGTTCGATGTCATCTCACCTTGGCTGAAGTGAGCCAGGGTCTCAACGAGGGCGAGATCGGACCCGAGAAACCGGTTATGGGTGACTTCGAGAGAGAATCGCCTTGTGCTGGGCCAGCTCGAGATCGGTTGATGTGCTTTCTGGATGGAGTCACGGCTGACAATTAGCGGACTGTCGAAGTAGACAAAGTCAGCGTCAGGGGCGAATACGGCGGCGATTGCATGCGGGTCGCGCTGGTTTACCGCGGAGACGTATGCCGCGACGCTATTACGAATGGCGGCCTCATCCGTACTACGGCTTTGAGCGACGGCTGGGAGCGTCGGTACCAGCACCACAAGTGCCAGCACGAGTGTCCGCATGATCCCTCCTTGAAACGGAAATCTCGACCACCGACTGATCAGGCTGAGACGCCGGCCGGCTGCTGGCCGGGTGCCGGGATTGCGCCGAGCTGCTGCAACAAGCCAAACACGTCATAGTTCCAGTAGATCTCGCTGACCTTACCTCCCGAGAGGTGGTAGAGGGTTATGCCGCGCATGGTGACCCGCTTGCCGGTGGGTGGAACTCCGGCGAACTCGCCCGAATGGGTACCCTGGAACACCCAACGTTTGACGACCTTGTCATCTTCGGCGACCATGTCCTCGACCGTGATGTCGAAGTCGGGGAACCCCTGCCGATTAGCCATCCGTACGTCGGTGGCCCACTGCTTACAGGCCTCCTTGCCCCGCAGCTCCGGGTTGGACTGTTCGTGGTTGACGCAGTCGGGAGCGAGGAGCTCGTCGAGCACCGCTACGTTGCCGTTTTGCCAAAACTCACTCAGGATGCGCTGGACAATTGCCTTGTTCTGATCGAGAGACATTGAAATACCCTCCTGCATATGGGTGGTAAAACGAAGCACGCCGAGTCACCTGGTCGGCGGCTCGGCGGTAGTAGGTCCTTCGTGGCGAAATGCGGCGTCGCGGAGGAGAGCGAGGGCCAGTATGATCGGGACTGGGGTGAGCCTACGCTCCGGTACAGCCGCCGTCAATACGCTGCGGTGGGGAGATCCCGCCCTGTCAGCGAGGGGCGATCACCTGGGCGTGCCGGGCGATCATCCGCCAGGCTCCGTCCTGCAGCTGCCAGATGTTGGTGAAGCGGCGGTGAGTGAGGGTGTTGCTGGGCGGTCCGTCCACGGTATCGCGGCCCATCACCGCGACCACGTCGCCGTAGCGAGCGATGTGCTCGATCTCGACCTCGTCCCGGGTGTGGCGGATCAGGCCTTTGCCCAGCAGGTCCAGCACTTTGGCCTTGTCGTTGACGATGTTGAGCGGTGAGTTCACCAGGAGACGACTGTCCCACATCGCGTCGAGGGTCGCGGTGTCGCCGGCCAGAAAGGCCAGTCGGCCCTGCTCCTCCAGGGTGCGGATCTCCTGCTCCCAGTCGGTAGCAGGCTCACGGTGCTGTGCAGCGGTGCTCACGGGTCGGGGCTCCTTTCACTTTATGGGTTAAGGGTGAGATGACTGCGGGTACGATGCCCGAGTGCGCGCCGCCGTCGCAGTCCTCATCCTCGCTGGCGCCCTCTCGCTCCGGCCCACAGATTCCATTCCTTCAATGACCGCCCCTACCCCAGTCGACTCCCTGCGAGCCGCGCTCGCCGGCCGGTACGACCTCGTGCGCGAGCTCGGCGCCGGTGGCATGGCCACGGTATACCTCGCGCAGGATCTGAGACACGACCGCAAGGTCGCCATCAAGGTGCTCCGGCCGGAGCTCGCCGCCGTGATCGGCGCCCAGCGATTCCTGCGCGAGATCAAGACCATCGCCAACCTGCAGCACCCGTACATCCTGGGGCTGATCGACTCGGGCGAGGTGAACGGCACGGCATACTTCGTCATGCCGTTCGTCGATGGCGAGTCGCTCCGGGACCGGCTGCATCGGGAGCAGCAGCTGCCGATCGCCGATGCGGTACGGATCGCGACCGAGATCGCCGGCGCACTCGACTATGCCCACCGTCATGGCGTGATCCATCGCGACATCAAACCGGAAAACATCCTGCTGCACGACGGCCGAGCGCTGGTGGCCGATTTCGGCATCGCGCTGGCCGCGAGCAAGGCCGGCGGAGATCGGATAACCGAGACCGGCATGTCGCTGGGCACCCCGACCTACATGAGTCCGGAGCAGGCGATGGGGGAGCGCGAGATAACCGCCCGATCCGATGTCTACGCACTAGGCTGCGTGACCTATGAGATGCTGGTGGGGGAACCGCCGTTCACCGGACCGACGGCGCAGGCGATTGTCGCCAAAGTGATGAGCGACAAGCCGGCGTCGCTCAGGAGGCAGCGGGAGCGGGTGCCCGAGACGGTGGAGGACGCCGTCCTCACCGCGCTCGAGAAGTTGCCGGCCGACCGCTTTGCCACCGCGGCGGAGTTCTCCGCAGCGCTGGTGACACCGATGAGCCCTATTCGGCGCACCGCGGCCGCGAGGGCGGACCGGCTCCGGCAGCACGGATCCCGGTGGCTCCCCACGGCAATCGTAGGGGTCATCGGCTTTGGCCTGGGTGTCCTGGCGGCGAGCCTAGTCGCGCGGCAATCGGCACCTCGATACCCACCGGTAGTTCTGCGGTACACGATAACGCTTCCTGACACTGCCGCGCTGGTCGATCACAATGGACCCGGCATCGCCTACGCGCCCGATGGCTCCATGATCGCCTACACCTCACGGGTGGGCCTGATGCTGCGCGCGGCCGACGAGCTCGATGCGGTGCCGGTTGCCGGGACGCGGCGAGCGGCCTACCCTTTCTTTTCCCCCGATGGCAGGTGGATCGGATACCTGGATGGCGCCAAGATCGTGAAGGTGCCGCTGGCCGGCGGCGCGCCGGTGACGATCTGCGACTCCTGCCCGGGTTTCACCTTCTCCTGGGGCAGCGACGACACTCTGCGTTATGCCACGGCGCCCCCGGGCAATCCCAGTAAGCGGGTCCTGATGGCGGTGTCGGCCCGGGGTGACAAACCCTCCGAGATCGCGCGCGACTCCACCGGGGCCGAGGACTTCCGGGGGCCTATACTTGTGCCCCGGACCCGCACCGTGCTGTTCTCGGCGTACACCGGATTGAGCGGCCGCCTCGCGGCGTTGAATCTCGACACCCATGTCATCACCCACTTCGATCAGCAGGGATTCACTCCCCGGTGGGTCGCCGCCGGGTTCGTGGTCCTGGGCGGCTCGGACGGCAGCCTGATCGCCCTGCCCTTCGACGCGAAGCGGGGGCGGCCCAAGGGACCACCCGTCACTATCGCGCGGGACGTGTCCCAGCCCAATGCCATCTTCTCGCGCGCGGCGGTCTCGGCCAGTGGCGCCATCGTCTACCCGCAGGCCGGCGGGCACTCCCCGCGCAGCCTCGTCCTAGTCGCGCGGTCGGGTTCGACCACCCCTCTGCCGGGCGAGCGGCGGATCTTCGCCAGTCCTCGCTTCTCACCCGATGGACGTCGGATCGCGCTCGGGATCACCGAACAGGCCGGGGGGAATGACATCTGGGTCCTCGAGGTGGCGCAACGGACCTGGTCCCGAATCACCACCAGCGGGAGCAATGACCGGACCAACAACCGGCCCGTGTGGACGCCCGACGGCCGTCGTCTGATCTACTCCAGCAACGACGACCTCTGGTGGATGGCCGCCGACGGCAGCGGCCGTCCCGAGAGCCTGCTGGTGGGCAGCGGCAACCGGTACGCGGGCTCAGTCACCCCTGACGGACGTGACGTGGTGT
>DASUVR010000157.1:0-5942 GCA_036378855.1 Gemmatimonadales bacterium
GCTCGTGAGTGATCACCCGCCTCATGTCCGCCGGATTGTCCCAGCCGAGCGCCGAGGGCGCCCCCACGAAGCCGTTGCCCACGATTCCGGATGTGTAGTCCAGGTGCACCACGCCGTAGTAGGTGCGGTCCGTCGCGTCGTCCATGATGCGGAGCGTTTCCAGGTCGCTCAGGACCTGGTTCCACTCGCCATTGTCGTTGGACGGCTGGAGCGGCCCCGCCACGGTAAACACCTTCTGACGCACTTCGGTGCTGACGTTGCCGAGCGGGTACATCCGGCGGGTCAGATCCAGCGCTTGACCGGCCGAGCCCACGCTTCCCAGCAGGCCGTTAGCGGTTTGCTGGATCGGTACCAGGCGAACGATCGCCGGCAACACTGCCTGCACGTCTATCGGCTGGGCAATGCCCGAGGCGGGGAAGCTGTTGTCGCTCTCATTGCTCTCCGCGATGTTGTTGTCGGGATCGACGTCTACCAGCATTGTGGTGTTCGGCTGAATCAACGAGCCGGGGACCTGAAGGTTCCAGGAACTGCTGAGAGTGCCTTCCACAACCGTGGATGGAGTCGAGCTGCCTGGCGCGGGAATGGTCAACGTTTGGAGCAGCGCTCCCCGTTGGTAGAAGCGGACCCTGACAGCCGGGGCCACCGGAGAGCCGGGGTTGGCGGTAACGAACACCCGGAGAAACCCGTCGCGGGATTCCACCAGGGGGACGCTTCCCTCCGCGGTTTGGGTGCTCTGGGTGAGCCACACCCGCTGGATCCGGAGGTTCACCGACGGACCGGTCGCCACGCAGCTGACCGTGAAGCTAAGGACCGTGGTCTGCTCCGCAGTCACGGTCACCGCTTGCGGGTTCGATCCAGATACGGTGCAGTTGGCGGCGACGTCGCCCAGCAGCACGGAATGCGGTCCTGCGACGAGATTCTGAATGGTGCGGCTGCCGCTGAAGGCCAGAGCTGTCCCTCCGTCCACGCTTACCGTATAGCTGCCGTCCTGTGATGCGCCGGTCGTCGTGACGCTCACCCGAAGAGTGCCGGGTTGAGGCGGCCGAGCGGTGCAGGTCAGTTGAAACGCGGCTCGGCCCACGGCTCCGCTGGACACCGTTACCGCGACCGGGTTGGCGCCTTGCACCGCGCAGTTGTCTGCTATCCCCTGGAGCCGGACCTTGTGCTCCGCTGCCGGCACGTTTGCCAGGGAGATGGTGGCATTCGCGCCGATGGACTGAGCCGTGCCGCCGTCGATGGTGACCGTGTAACCGTCGTCCAGGTCGCTGCCGGTAGTGGCTGTGGTGACTTCGAGGCTGCCGGCATCCGGAGTGGGCGCCGAGCAGGTCACCTTGAAAGCCACATTGGCGGTGTTCCCGGCCGTTACCGTCACGTTCCGGGGATTGGTGCCGCTCACCGTGCAGTTCAGCGCCACACCGATGAGCTCCACCTGGTGCGACGAAGGCGGAATGTTGGGCAACGTGATAGCGCCGTTGATGTCGAGTGGCTGGCTGGCTCCGCCATCCAGCGTCACGCCGTAGCCGTCGGAATCCAGCTCCGGGCCGCTCGTCGTCGCCGTTACGGTGAGGGTCCCGGGAGCGGGCCCTGGATCCGCGCAGGTCACGCTGAAAGGAACCTGGACTGTTTCACCCCCCGACACCGTGATCGTGCGAGGGTTCTCCCCGTCGACCTCACAGTTGGGCGCCACGCCGCCGAGACCGACGCTGTGAGAACCGGGAGTCACTCCCGCAACATTGGCCGTTCCGCCCGGCATGAGGGGGCCCCATGGGTTAGCATCGACCAGGAGGGTAAATCCGTCGGGATCGCTCACGGAGCCGTGAGTCGAAGTGGCCACTTCGATGGTCCCGCTGGTGGCGCTGCACCGGACAGAAAAGGAGACGGTGGTAGTGCTACCGGAGCGGACCGTCACCGACTGAGGATTCTCGCCCTGGGCCGAACAGTTGGGCGCAAGCCCCGCGAGCTGGACCTGATGTTGGCCATCGGTGAGCCGCTCCACCACCACTGTTTGGGTTACGCCGATTGTCTCGGTATCTGAGTCGTCGATGATTACGGTGTACCCGTCGGAATCGAGCTCGACACCGTCGGTGGTGGTAGTGACGCTGAGCGAGGGAAGAACTACGTCGGTGCCGCCGCCGCCTCCGCAGCCGAGCCATGTAAGGGGAGCGGCCCAGAAGAGAAGCGTACGCAGGCGGGAACGGCGTTGCGACACTGGCGACATCGCTGCCCTCCAAGAGCGGCTCGCGGCGGAGCGGGGGTCCCCATCGCGCTTGTTTCTGCCGGTCCCGCTCATGATTCGCGCCATAACACTCGGCCAGGGTGAGTGCGCACTTGCGGACCTAACGAGCCTCGACCGGGTCTCGATGGGCGGGGAGCTGCTACAACTGTGGAAGAGCGGCAACACTAACGTTGGGGGATGAGCAGTATACACCCTACATGTGAGCGCCCACCAGACCTTACGTGAGCTGATCTGCGGTTGGATGGGTTAAATTTGGACATGCGGTTCACCGAACGTTTCATGGCGCATCTGTCCACGCTCGAGCTGGACGGTAAGCGCGTACTGATCGCTGTCTCTGGCGGCCCCGATTCGGTCGCCTTGCTGGATCTCCTGGTCGAAGCTCGGATCCATCTTGAGCTGGATCTCGTTGTCGCCCATGTGGACCACGGCATCCATCCGGACAGTGGCCTGGTTGCCCAACGAGTTCAGATGGCAGCAGCCAGATACGGCTTGCCGGTCGAGATGGGCTGCCTCGAGTTAAGGGCCGGGGCTACGGAAACCGAAGCCAGAGAACATCGCTACGCCTGGCTGGAGGATGCCCGGCGACGGACCGGCGCCGACTGGATCCTCACTGCTCACCATGCCGACGACCAAATCGAAACGATTCTGATGCGGGTTCTGGCCGGTTCTGGTCCTGCCGGTCTGGCCGGAATGGCTCCGCAGCAAAGACGCGTAGTTCGGCCGCTGCTTCCTTTTAGGCGCGCCGAGCTGGAGGAGTACGTGAGGTCCGCAGAGCTCGATCCCTGGCTCGATCCGGCCAATGCCGACCCTCGGCACCAGCGTTCCTGGATTCGGGCGGAGCTGCTGCCGATGCTCCGCGGCCGGCTGGGCGAAGTGGACTTGAATCTCCTGCGTGTTGGGCACCACGCCGCAACCGACCGGACGGCATGGGATGCGGTATTGGACGTGCTGCCCGGTCTCGACCTCCGGCCCGAGCCAGGCGGCATTTCCGTTGCTGCCCACGCCCTCGGGAACTATGATTCAGCCCTGACCCAAGCGACCATCCTCGCGCTGGCGCGGCGGGCTGGCTGCCCCCTCGGGCCCACTCGTGCTCAGCGCGTCATCAGCCTTCTTCGTAGTGGCTCGAGCGGTGATCGGGCTCCCCTCGGCGGTCTCTGGACAGCCGAATTGAGCTTCGGCCGACTACTGATCTGTCATGCTCCGACGGAACCTCCTCCGCGTCCCTGGCCGTTGACCCGCCATGAGGGGGCGGGAGCTTGGGGGCGCTGGAGGTTTCGTTGGCAGCGAGCGGTGGTACCGGAGCAGCAGGAGCGCTCGGCCTTGAGCGCCTGGTTCACTTTGGAGCCTCTTACGGTCCGGGCCTGGGCCCCCGGAGACAAGGTCCGCCCGCTCGGGAGCACTGGTCATCGGCTGATCGTCCGATGCTTTCAGGACGCCCGGGTGCCCCGTAGCAGCCGTGGGTCTTGGCCGGTGGTCACCGGAACACGCGAAATCGTCTGGGTGCCCGGTGTGTGTCGTTCCGCCGAATGGGTTCCCCCGGCTGGTGTGGAGGCGCTCCGCGTTGACGCTCAGTACGCCTGAGGTGCTGCGCCGCACCGGCGGTAAGCCGGTGAAGTCAATCGTCTTCGACGAGCAGACCATAGCGGCACGGGTTCAGGCTTTGGCAGGGGAGATCACCGAGGCTTACCCTGACGGCGAGCTGCTGGTGCTGGGCCTGCTCAAAGGCAGCTTCATTTTTCTGAGTGATCTGGTCCGCAAGATAGAGCGCCCCATTCAGGTGGATTTCCTGGTGGCGAGCTCATATGGAAACCGGAAGGTCTCCAGCGGCACGGTCCGGCTGCTGTACGATCCGGAAACCCGGCTGGAAGGCAAACATATCCTGCTGGTTGAGGATATTATTGATACAGGAAAAACCCTCCAGCGGCTGATGGGGCTGCTGGGCGCGCGGCGGCCCCAGAGTCTGGCCATCTGCGCACTGCTGGATAAACAGTTGGCGTCCGAGATCCGTCCGGAGCTTCGCTTCATCGGCTTCCGGGCTCCCCCGGCGTTTCTGGTGGGATACGGCCTCGACCACGCCGAGAACTTTCGTCATCTCCCGTTCATTGCGGACCTGGAATAGAGAATGGCAGACCGACTTCCGAACCGGCCCCCTCGCACCAACTGGGGAAACCTGAGCAAGAACCTGGCTCTCTGGCTGCTGGTGGGCCTTCTCGCGCTTGCCCTGTTCCAGATGATGAGCCGGCAGCGCAACCCCACCCAGGAATTTTCTTACACCGAGTTCAGCAAACAGCTGGATCAGGGCAATGTGGCCCGGGTCGAGGTGTTCGACGGAAAGCGCCTGGAGGGGGATTTCAAGAGCCCTGTCACCCAGGACGGCAGGAGCGCCAAGAGCTTCCAGGTGCTGTTACCGGTGGCGAACAGCGAAGCCTTCATCAAGCGGCTGGAGGACGCGAACGTCCCCATTCTGGCCAAGGAGCCCAAGGGGGGCATCACCGCCATCATCATCGCCGCGCTCCCCTGGATCGTCATCCTCGGCCTGTGGTTCTTCTTACTGCGACAGCTCCAGGCAGGCGGCAGCCGGGCATTTGCCTTTGGAAAGTCCAAAGCCAAGCTCCTCGCTGGCGATACGCCCAAGGTGACTTTTGCTGACGTGGCCGGGGCCGACGAAGCCAAGGTCGAGCTGCAGGAAATCATCGAGTTCCTCAAAGATCCGCAAAAGTTCACCCGGCTGGGCGGTCGGCTGCCGAAAGGAGCGCTGCTGGTGGGACCGCCGGGAACCGGCAAGACGCTGCTGGCCAAGGCGGTCGCGGGCGAGGCGGGCCGACCCTTCTTCTCCATGTCGGGCTCAGACTTCGTCGAGATGTTCGTTGGCGTGGGCGCCAGCCGGGTGCGCGATCTCTTTGAGCAGGGTAAGTCGCACGCGCCCTGCATCATCTTCATTGACGAGATCGACGCGGTGGGGCGGCACCGGGGCGCCGGGCTCGGCGGCGGACACGACGAGCGGGAGCAAACCCTCAACCAGTTGCTGGTGGAGATGGATGGCTTCGAGTCGAACGACGGAGTCATCCTGATCGCCGCAACCAACCGGCCTGACGTGCTCGACCCCGCGCTTCTCCGCCCGGGCCGTTTCGACCGGCAGATCGTGGTCGACGCACCGGACGTTCGGGGCCGGGAGGGCATTCTCCGGGTACACACCCGCAAGATTCCGCTGGCGAGCGATGTGCGGCTCGAGGTAATCGCCAAAGGCACCCCGGGAATGGCCGGCGCCGACCTGGCCAACCTGGTCAACGAGGCGGCGGTGCTCGCCGCCCGGCGGAACAAAACTCTGGTCGACATGTCCGACTTCGAAGACGCCAAGGACAAGGTGATGCTTGGCGTCGAGCGCCGGAGTTTGGTGCTCACCGAAGCCGAGCGAACCCTGACAGCGTACCATGAGGCGGGACACGCGATTGTCGCGATCAAGATCCCGGGCAGCGATCCGATTCATAAGGTCACCATCGTTCCGCGGGGCCGCGCTTTGGGTCTCACCGCCTCGCTCCCCGAGGTAGACCGGCACAATTACACCAAGGACTGGCTCATCGGCAGCCTTGCCATGTTCTTCGGCGGCCGGGTGGCGGAGGAGCAGGTATTCGGGGCCGACAAAGTCACCACTGGGGCAGGCAACGACATCGAGCGGGCAACCGGTCTCGCCCGGCGAATGGTGACC
>DASUVR010000158.1:0-12005 GCA_036378855.1 Gemmatimonadales bacterium
TCGGCGAATATGCAGCGCTGCCCGCCCGGCGTCCACTCAGCCCGCTAGAGAAACCGCTATGGCGTCAAATCGCACGGTACCGCGCTCGCGGTGCCAGCGCTCAACCCAAGCTCCCAGCCTCCAGCTCCAAGCTCCCTGCCCCCAGCTCCTGCCGCACCCGCGGGATCACTTCGCGCCCGTACAGCTCGATGCTGCGAAGCATGATCTCATGGCCCAACGTGCCGGCGCTGTACTTGAGGTCGAAGCGGGACGCACCCAGCGCCCGGACCGTAGCCGCAATCTTCCGGGCAACGGTTTCGGGCGAGCCCACGTACAGCGACCCGGCCGCGATCTCCTGATCGAACTCCGCCCGGCTGGTGGGACCCCATCCCCGCTCGGCACCGATCCGATTCCGCATCACCTGATACGCCGGCCACAGCTCCTCCCGGGCCTGATCATCGCTCTCAGAAATGTGGCCGGGAGAATGGATGCCGATCGGCAGCGAAGCGTGCCCCAGCTGGGTCAACGCCCGGTAGTAGAGCTCGACGTAAGGTTTGAACCGCCGAGGATCGCCGCCGATGATGGCCAGTGTCAGGGGAAAGCCGTACCGCGCGGCCCGCACCACCGACTGAGGACTGCCGCCGACGCCCACCCAGGTGGTGAGCGGCGGGTGCTCCACCGGGGGGAAGACCCGTATACCGTCGAGCGGCGGACGCACCGTTCCCTTCCACTGTACTGGCTGCCCGGTACGGTCGGCGTCCCGGAGTGCGGCAAAGATCGCCAGCTTCTCCTCGAACAGGACCTCGTAGTCGTCCAGCGAATAGCCGAACAGGGGAAACGACTCGGTGAACGAGCCGCGACCCAGAATGACCTCGGCTCGTCCGTTGGAAACCGCATTCAGCGTGCTGAAACGTTGATAGACCCTGATGGGGTCGTCGGAGCTGAGCACGGTGACGGCGGTGCCCAGCTTCACCCGCTCGGTGCGGCCGGCGATGGCGGCGAGCAGAACCTCGGGGGCACTGATCGCGAAATCAGGGCGATGGTGCTCGCCCACACCGAAGAAGTCCACCCCGACCCGGTCGGCCAGCTCGGCTTCGGCGATGACGTCCCGCAGGACGCGCGCATGGGGCAGCAGGCGGCCTTCGGCGTCCGCGGTGACGTCGCCGAAGGTGTCCAGGCCCAGTTCGATGGTTGTCATAGTGTGCTAACGGGCGGGCCGTGGTCTGGGTTCCCGAGTGAGTCGCGAGTCACGAGACTGGACTCGGGAGTCAGAAGTCGGGTCAGGAATTGATGTAGGCGTCGATGTTCTTCGCGAGCACGTCGAGCGGGACGTTGCCGCCGAGCACCACGGCGTCGTCGAATGACTTGAGATCGTATTTCGATCCCAGCGCCGACATTGCCCTCTGGCGCTGACGGTTGATCTCGCTGTGGCCCACCTTGTACCCGCAGGCCTGCCCCGGCCAGGAGCAGTAGCGGTCCACCTCGCTGGCCACTTCCAGAGGATTCGAACCGTTCACATCAACGAAGAACTGCACACCCTGCTGCCGGGTCCACCGCTTGGCGTGAATACCAGTGTCCACCACCAGCCGGCAGGCGCGAAAGGCGAGCGACTGCAGATAACCCAGCCGCCCAACCGGATCGCTCTCATAGGCGCCCAGCTCATCGGCGAGCTGTTCGGCGTACAACGCCCATCCCTCGGAGTAGGCATTGAAGGAAAGCAGCTGGCGAATCAGCGGCATCTTATGGGTGTATTCCCCCTGCCAGATATGGCCGGGGATCGCCTCGTGGAAGGTCAGGTCGGCCAGACTGTACTTGCTGTGCAGGTCTGTGGTTCTGAGGTTGATCCAGAACCGCCCAGGGATCTTGCCGTCGATCGATCCAGCGCCGCCGTACGCCCCGGGAGCGCCGGGCTCCTCCTCCGGCGGGAGGCGCCTCACTTCCATGTTCGGCTTGACCACGGTGTTGAACGCTCGGGGCGTCTGAGCCCGGATCCACTCCAGACGATTGTTGATGAAGGCCATGATCTCGGCGCGGCCCTTGTCGCCCTCGGGGAACTTGTAACGGGGATCCCGAGCCAGCTCGATCATCCGTTGGCCTACGCTGCCCTTCGAATACCCGATCTGCTTAAGGAGGGGATCCATCTGCTCCTGGAGACGCTGCAGCTCGCTTCGGCCCATCTCGTGGACTTCATCGGGCGACATTTTGGTCGTGGTCGACGCCTCCAGCGCCCAACGGTAGAACTCATCCCCGCGCGGCCGGGCCCAGATACCGGCATCGTTGGTTGCCGCTGCTCGCTCGGTCCGAAGCTCGCTGATCTGCCGCTCGAGCGCCGGTGCCACCTCCCTTGCTGCAATCGTCCGGGCCCGCTCGGCCCAGTTGCCCGGAATCTTCCTGGTTCGCCGGTCGATGGACTCCACCAGCGACCCACCCTGTCTCGCATTCCTGGCCGAGAGGTTCATCTGCTCCAGCGCCTTGTCGATCAGGAACGCGGGAGGAACCAGCTTCATTCCACGAGCCGCCCGCATCCGCTCCAGCTCGCCGTCCAGCTGCCTGGCGTACGACTGCATCCGGGCGAGATAGGCCTCGGCATCGGCAGCGTTCTCGATCGGGTGGTCACTGTCGAGAAAACGGGGGACGTCGAGATAGGCGCCCACGTTCTGAATGACGACATACGGTGTATTGCGCCAGCCGCCTACCGTGGTGTCTCCATAGGGAAAGGCAAATCCCTCGAGCGCTCTGGTGTAGGCACTCTGAACGACGTCCAGACTGGTGCGAATGGCGAAGGGGAGATCGGAAAGGCTGAGTGCCTTGACCCGCTCGAGATCGGCGCGAACCTGATCTGCCGCGCGCTGCCTCCCCGCGGCGGAACGATCGGAGAGCTGAGACCGGAGCGTCGCTCTCCGGCCGGTGTCTATCCCCAGAGAAGTGGCGCTTTCGGGAAATAACCGGAGCTGATCTTCAGCGAGCTGGTCGAGCAATGCGCGGGCCTCGTCCTGGTTGGCTGCTGGTCCTCCCGGCGCGCGTTCGCGGACGCAGGCGGCGATGAGCGGCAGGGCCGCGGTGGATGCCAGGGCGGCGATCAGCTCGCGGCGAGTACATAGTGGGCTGGTAGCTGGGGGCCTGGAGTCGGGAGTCAAGAGTCGGGAGTCGGGAGTCGAGTTTATGATTGTTATCCTGAGTCCTTCACAAGGGCCGAAACATCGTGCCAGACGAGAACATCTCGTCGAGCAGTAGTCCGGCCCCCTCGCGGAGTTTACCCTGAGCGAAGCGAAGGGCTCGGGGTGACTACGCTCAGGGCGACAAGAGCCGCTGGAAGCGCGGGTTCTTCCTGAGCGGATCGAAGGTCGGATCGACCCGCAGCCAGCCGGGAGAAAGATAGAACGGCACCCGGAGCAGCGGCTCCAGTTGGTCGAGCGCATGCTCCGGCTCGCCCGTGAGCATGTAGATCCGCACCAGCTGCAGCTGACTATACGGCCCGAAGTAGCCATCGCGGCTGATCGGCATCAGGGCCATCCCGCGCTGTCCTTCGCGAATCGCGTCCGCCTTCCGGCCCAGATAGGCCAGCGCCAGTCCAAGAATCGAATGGCGCTGCCAGTCATCCGGCTCGGCCCGGAGCTGCTGCTCCAACGCCAGGCGGGCGGAATCGGCGTAGACCAGCATGCGTCGCCGGTCGCCCCGAAGCTGGTACAACCCCGCCCGGACCAGACCCCAGCTCCCCCGATCACCATCGAACGCGCTGGGCGGCGCCGCGAGCACCTGCCGCTGCTGAGCGTCATCGAACACCCAGTACATATCCTGGTAGGCCGCGAAAAACGGGTACAACACAGCGGGCTCGATCTCGCTCTCAGCCGCGCGGATGATTGCGCGGGCGCTATCGAGGTCACCGCGGCCGACGGCAGTGAGGACCTTGAGCGAGACGATGGCTGGGCTGGTGGGCGCCAACGCGACGGCGCGGTCCGCGACCGAATCCGCCGCGGGGTACTGCCGGGTAAAGATGTGCACCACCGCGAGCCGGCGCACCACGGTGAGCGACCGCGGATCCAGGCGTGCAGCACGAGCGAGCCGATTCGCCGCCTTGTCCCACTTGCCCAGACTGGTCTCGGCACTGGCGAGCGCGGCGAGCAGGTCGACGTTGTCCGGCGCCAGCTGCAGGCCCTTGCTGTACTCCTCCACCGCCCGCTGATTGTCGACCGGGTTGACGGCCCCGTAGAAGTCTCCGGCGGCCAGGTAGACCACCGGATCCGAGGGCCTGAGCGCCTGGGCGCGCTCGGCCGCGACCCGCGCCGCATTCCCCAGGGCCGGGTCGGGGATACCGTTCGAATACAGCGAAGTGCGCGCACGAGAGAGCTGGGTCCAGGCCTGGGCGAAGGTCGAGTCGAGTGACACGGCATGCTGGTAGAACTCGATCGCCCGGCGGAGGCCGGCCTGGTCGGCCTTCATGTCCTGCGCAGCGGCTTCGCCTTTGAGGAACTCGTCGTACGCGGCCAGGTTATCGGTCGGCTTGGCCGTCAGCTCGCGGCGGGTGCTGTCGCCCAACACCAGGCCCAGCGCGTCGGCCACCTTGCTCGCGATGTCGGCTTGCACCGCGAAGACATCGGTAAGGGCCGCATCAATCGGCTGCTGCCACCGAGTCACCGGCGCGGCACCGGGCGCCAGACGAATGAGCTCCGGACTCACCCGCACCCGGCTGGAACCGGCCGGTCCCCGAAGCCAGCGAATCTTTCCCACCAGCAGGTAAGTGACTCCCAGCTCCCGGGCGACTTCCGGAAGCCGGCGAGTGTTGGCCTGGTAGTCGTTCGAGCTCAGGCTGGCCACGACCTCGAGCCCCGGGATCGCCGCCAGTTTGCCGCGGACCTCGTCGGTCACGCCGCCGGCGAAGTAGGCGTCGCCCGAGTCCCCCAGGTTCTCGAAGGGAAGCACTGCGAGCCGGGGCGGACCGGCGGCAGGAGCGTGGGCATGGGTCCCCCGCCACAGCAGGAATAGACCGATGGCGAGGATCGCGGTTAGAAGAAGAGCTGGGAGCTGGGAGCTGAGAGCTGGAAGCTTGGCGGTCTCGCGTATCGGCGTT
Source organism: Gemmatimonadales bacterium (assembly GCA_036378855.1). GTDB lineage: Bacteria > Gemmatimonadota > Gemmatimonadetes > Gemmatimonadales > GWC2-71-9 > CAVVWJ01. Next base: position 5,048 of record DASUVR010000158.1, read on the forward strand.
CCTGCCGGCGGGGAACCGACTCCAGGCTCAGCCGCAGTGGTTTGAACCGGCGGTGCGAGCTTGACCGCGGGGGTGGGCGTCTCCTCCCCCCGCCGAATCCGCTCGGCCAGGGCCTCGACCGCCGGGTCGGGAGGCAACTCCAGCTCGGTAAACCGGAGCTGATGAAAAATCTCGGCGTGGCGGAGCGCCCCCGGCGCATCGCCGGCCGCCACCAGTGCCCGCATCAGGCCCTGGGCCCCGCGCTGATCGGTGGGATCCAGCGCCGCCAGCCGGCGCCACCAGAGCACCGCGGCCGCCCGGTCATCGCGGGCGGTGGCCGCGGCGGCGGCCGCCTCCAGCACTCCCCGGTAGTCTGCCTCCAGCCCGGCCCGCTCCTGTTCGGCCCAGTGGGCAAAGGCCGGAACGCCGGGCAAATGGAAGTCGCCCAGAAATGGCCCGCCGTAGAGCCGAGCCGCTTCCTCTATGGCACCGGATGCCCGGGCGGTCTCGAACCCCTGAAGATCGATTTCGATCAGGTCGGGGTTGAGGCGTAGCTCGCGGGTGCCGAGGATCGCGTCTTCCGCCCCAAGGTCATGCCGCAGCGCGTAGAGCGCCTGATTGAGGTTTCTCCGGGCGCGCTCCTCCTCCACCTCACCCCACAACAGCGTCGCCAGCCGGTCGCGGTTGACCCCGCGGTCGCCCGAACGGGCCAGCACCGCCAGGATAGCCAGACGACGCGGCTGCTGGGCGTTGCCTCCCAACGGCAGAGAACCGTCGAACACCGCAAGCCCGCCGAGCGTCTGAATGCGCTTCAGGAGCAACTCCTTGCCGCCCTTGGTATTCGGCCAATATCCCGCGCCCATCCGACGGTCACAAGAGGCGGCGGACGGCGGGGTTTCGACCCCAGTTGAGAATCTCGTGATCGGTCCGTGAGCGCGGACGATAGCGTGCTCTGTGTCCGAGCGGCCGGTATCCAGCCGCCGACCGGACTTAGGACTCACACTCGACCAGGAGGTTCCCATGTACGCCCGCTCCATCGCCACCAGCTGCGTTGCCGCCATCGCGCTGAACCTGCCGGCTTTCCTGGCGCCACGCTTCACCCTCGACGCGACCGGCGCAGTCCGGTTGGACGCCGTTGGGCACGAAGCACGATACGGGATCATCGCCGGCGACAGCTCCTCCGTGCTCAGCGTCTCGCTCGGCGCCACCGGCGGTGGCAGCGCGCTCCAGCTCCGGCTGCCGACGGCCGGAGTGCCACGTCCCGGCCGCTATTCCATCCGGCCCAGCTGGGATGACAGGACGACCGACTCGACCGTTCAAGCCTTCTTCGCCGCCGGATCACCGGAGCACCCGCTCGGCTGGTTCCATGGCGACTCGGGCACGGTGACGATCACCCGGGCGGACAATGGAATGCTGTCGGGCTCGTTCGAGATCCGGGCCCGGGGCTATCTCGCCGCCGATACGATCGAGCAAGAGCGCTGGGTCACGGTGACCGGCGCGTTCGAGGCGGAAGGCGACAGCACCGCGACGACGATCGCTCGGGCGCAGTAGACCACAACTACTCACGGCGCCCCAACGGCGCAGAACAGGGAGGAGCACATGTCATGGAACACGAGGATGCGGCGACTGACGACGTGGTTGCCGTGGACGACCCTGCTGATCGCCGCGGTGGGCTGCGGCGGCGATAACAAGAGCCCGACCGGCCCCGGCGACCAGGGAGAGGGAGACAATCCGAATGCGATCGAGTTCCAGCTGGTGGCGCTGGGACGGGTGGGGCTGCCGACCGACGCACAACTCGAGGACTGCGGAGTAACCCGGTTCTACGGTGGCAAGATCAACATCGATCCGAATACGGGCCAGTGGGACATCCACCTGCGGGTGCACGATGACGAGTCCGGCGACTGGGGCTATCTGGACTCAGGACGCTCGGTGGGAGACGACGAGACGGTGTTGTTCGAGTCGGACGTATCCGGCGTGACCTACAATGGCACCGTGAACGGCGACGGCACGGAAGTGACCATCATGTACGACTGGTGCTTCGACGGCGTGCCGGACGTTCAACTGGTGTTCGACCGATGACCGGCCGCATCAAGGTACTCGGGTTGGCGCTGGCTCTCGCGCTGACAGGCTGTTCCGGCAAGGGCGGGGACGCCACGGGCCCGAACCCAGAGCCTCCGACCAACGATCCGGAGCTGCCAACTCCGAACGCGGGCGACGTCCAGGGTAGCTACGTGCTACAGCAGATCAACGGATCGGGCCTGGGGCAGCTGGTCACCATCAGCAACCCCGATGGCGAGGTGATCGGACTGTACCGCTTTCAACCGACGACTCTGCTCATGGACGGGCTGCAGAACTTTACCCTGGAGCTCCGTTACAGCGATGACCAGACGCCGGACGGGATCGACGACGAAGGGAACTTCAAGCAGGCTGGTCCGGTGGCTGCCAACGGCGCGCTGCCACTCACGTTCAGCTCGAGTACCTACGACGACAGGTTCACCGGCGTCGCGCTGGGGAACACGGTGACGATCAAGTACGACTTCGACGGCGACGGGCAACTGGACACGTCGTTCGGGTTCCGGCTGGTGCCGGGCGACTGAAGGTGGCTCGGATTTGGAGCTTCGGATCCTTCGCGGAGTTTACCCTGAGCAAAGCGAAGGGCTCAGGATGACAGTGATTCGCACAGGGTGACAACACACACTTTCTCGTTAGGAGTATTACCATGCAGCGCTTCATTCTCGCAGTCGCGACCATCTCGTTCGGTCTTACCGCCTCGGCCCAGGCGCAGCGGCACCAGCCCGTGGTTCATCATTCGTCCCGCTGGGTGCTCAACGGCCACTCCACCATGGCGCTGGGCACTTCGGTCACCGACGCGTTCAACGAGGTGAAGACCTCCAGCGGGCTCGGCGCCGGGTTCGAGGTCGGCTACCGGGTCACTCCGCGGCTGCTGGCGTACGCCGGATTCGACATCAACAAGCAGCCGGTTGACGCCTTCGACCTGGAAGGCGACTTCGGCCTGACCCATCTCGAAGCCGGCGCTCGGCTCAGCTTCCCGATCGAGCGCAGCAAGTTCATGCCCTACGTCGGCGCCTGGGTGGGCCGCCGGAGCCTGAGCACCTCGCTGGACGATTTCGACACCGGAACCAGCTCTGACCTATCCCTCTCGGGCCTGGCGGCCGGAGCGAGCGGCGGGGTGCAGATGTTCGTGTCACCCAAGCTCGCGCTGGATGGCGGGCTCAGCATCGGAGTCGGGAAAATGGGAGACATCAAGCTCGACGGGCAGAAGCAGATCACGCAGAATCTGGACAATACCACCACGACGAGGATCAGATTCGGGGCGAACTGGTATCCGTGAGAGCTGGGAGCTAGGGGCTGGGAGCAGGGATGTCATTCCGGGGTTTCGGCTCCTTCGCTGCGATCAGGAGGACAACTGGCTCCCGGCCTCTAGCTCCCAGCCCCTAGCCCTTTCTAGCCATCAAGCGGCCTTGCCTCGCACTCTCCCTCGAAGGCCGGCCAGTGCACCCGATGCAACTCCATGAAGTCCCGGGCCACCTTGAGGGCCTCATCCCGCGACGGAACCTCCACCATAGCGTAGCCGCCGATGACTTCCCGGGCCTCGGTGAACGGCCCGTCGGTGACGGTGAGCTTGTTCTTGCTGGAACGAACCCGGAAACCCTCGGACGTGGGTTTGAGCCCGCCGGTATCCTTCAATACCCCGCTCTTGAAGCTTTCCTGGACAAACTTCCCCATCGCGTCGTGCAGGGCCTGGGGAATGGGCTCGTTCCGGTAGCTCTCCGCGTGCTTGATCATCATCAGGTACTTCATGGTTCTTCTCCAGTGTTTTTGGTGACGCCGTGTTCCCGTCTACCTCCACGTCGAACGAGGGTAGCCTGGATCGACAAGAGCTGGGGGCTGGGGGCTGGGGGCTTGGAGCTGAGAGGCGAGATGTCACCCAGGGCTTGGCCCCTTCGCTTTGCTCAGGGTGACAGTCTGCGCTCAGGGTGACAACTCCGACTTCTTCGTCGCGCGCTCGCGGGCGCGCCGCTGCTGCTCGAGAAGGTTGTAGGTGAGATAGTACTTGTAGATGTTGCCCACGTAGTCCACTGTCTCCCGGCCGATCTCCTTCGACACTACCAGCTCCACGTTCTGAAACCAGCGGTTCGGGTCCAGGCCGATGTCCGTCGCCTGGCGCCGCAGCTGCGCGATCCGAGCCGGACCGGCGTTGTACGACGCCATGGCGAACAGCTCCCGGTCCAATGGCCTGATGTCCTGGTTGTTATAGTAGCGGTCGATGATGAAGCGGAGGTACTTGGCCCCGGCGCGCACGTTGTTCTCCAACTGGTCCACACCGCTGATGTTGATGGGGGCTCCGGCGGCGGTGGACGGCTTGATCTGCATGATCCCGACCGCGCCGGCATGACTCACCCGGCTCTGGTCCAGACCCGATTCCTGGTAGCCCTGCGCCAGCAGCAGTAAGGGATCGATACCGAATTCGGCTCCGTACTTCTGGAAGGCGCCAATCACCTGGTCGTAACGGCGCCGGTCTTCGGGCCGAGTCGGGTTTCTGATCCAGGGATTGTCCTTGAAATACCGCCGAGCCACGATGTTGCCGAACAGAGTCCCGACCCGATGCCCCTGCACAAAGTCGTTCACCGCGGCCAGGAGCTGCGGTGTTCCCTTCCGCAGGGCCCAGGCAAAGCTGCCGCCGGAAGAGATCTCCAGGTCGTTTCGCACGGTGAGACCGGGAAGGACCGAGCGGTAGAACTCCGCGGTGGTGCTGTCCACCACCGTGATCGGGACAACCCCGCTGTTCACCAGCTCGAGGATGTCACCGTCCTCCAGACTCTCGTCGGCTGGACGAATCACCAAGGGTTTGATCCCACTGGTCCGCAGGTGCTCGGCATAGCTGCTGGAGGCGCGGACATAGATCTCCCGGCCCGCCAGACCGTTTCGACTCTGCAATGTGGGCGCACCGGGCCCGGTCACCACGATCTCGCGGACGCCCTGGTACACCGGGTCGGAGAAATCCACCCGGACCTGCCGTTCCGGGGTAACCGGGATGGTGCCGACCGCCAGGTCGCCGCGGCCGCTTGCAAGGCGGGAGATGAGCTGATCCCGGGGCACCGGTATCATGATGCACTCGATCGGGAGCGCTCCGGTCCGGAGCTTCTGATTGAGCGTGCGCTCGAATTCCTGGACCGCGTCGTAGGAAATCCCCCGAAGCCGGCCCCGATCCTCGAAGTAGAGAGTTCTGCTGGCGGGAACCAGAACCCGGATGACCCGCCGCTTGACCATGCTGTCGAGATCGAAGGTCCACCGCTCCGACACCAGGCGACCCACCTCCGAAGCGGTGGGGCTGGAGAGACTGTCCTGGGCCGGTGCGGCAGGCGCCTCTTGGGCCCGAGTATCGGCGGGCGGCGGGGGCGGTGGGCGTTCCCGGCCGCAGCCGAGTACAGCAGAGACCGCCAGCATCGAATGGATACTCCGAAGACGCATCCGCAACCTCATTCCGGTACCGCCAGCAGAACTCAGGTGTCCAAGGGTGTCCTCAAAATAGGACACTTTCGCAACGCCAGAATCCAAAGTTGAAAATCGTGGCTCTCGGGACCGGACGCTGAGATTCAAGAACCGAATGCTGAGATTCAAGAACCGAACGCCGGCATCTGAGAATCGATCGTTGCCGCCCAGAGGCGAGCGCGAGCACCGTCAGTTGCTTCGGGAAAATCTCCCGCAACCACCGCGCAATCTGGAATGACATTTCGGCGTCCCGCGACAGAATTGCGTGTCATTGTGCGGGTTTGCGCCGCTGGAGGAACAAAACGCGACAGCTCAGCCATCGGATTTCGCGGCCGGCAACCGCTGCGACAACAAGCGGAGTGCGATCACGGACACCCGGAATCAGTGCGAGGTGGCAGGGATCGAAACATCGGGCGAAGCCGGCGCATGCGCCTGGCCGCCGGTGTGAGAGTCGACATCCCGGGTCGCTGCGCAACGACTTCTGCCGGGTGCGCGATGATCCAAAGACGCGTTGCAACCACTTTCGGACTGTTCGAACCAACTTTGCGTCGACTTTCGTCAATGGCACACCTGATGCTTCCCGTCGCCCGGACGACCGACGCATGTCGGGCTGTGGCGGTTCGTTCGCTCCTCACTTTCATCACCAGTGTCGGATGCCCGGCCACTCCGGCCAAAACGCAGCAGAGGGAAACATGAACGCGCAGTCTCGTAGGAAAATCGAGATGGGAGCACGGGCGCTGGAGTTCAGCCGCGCGAATCCCGACTCGGAGCCGGGCGCCGCGGAAGCGGTGGCCAGGCTGGAGCAGCTGGTAACGCGGGCGAACGAGACCGCGGCGGTGCAACGGGACGGATTCATTCGCGTCCACGCGGCATCGACCCGGAAGAGAGAGCTCCGCGGAGAGATGCTGGACGTGCCGATTGCGCACCTGGCCGAGGTGGGCCGAGCGGCGGCGCGAGAGGATCACGAGCTGGGAAAGATGTTCCGGTTCAATCCGGGGGCGTCCACCTTCCTGGCCTTCCGGACGGCGGCGCGGAGCATGGCCGGGTCCGCGCTGGCGCACCGGGAGGTACTCCTGAAGCACGGTCTCTCGCAGTCGGTACTCGACGAGTTCGTCCGGAAACTGGATGAACTCGATGTGGTGGCCTCGCTGGGAAACGGCGGACGGACGAACCGCATGGGAGCCACTCGCGAGCTCAAGGCCGTGGCATCGGAGATCGTCCGGGCGGTGCGGCTGATGGACGGCCGGAACCGGCAGCGGTTTGCCGACGATGCCCAGCTGCTGGGCTCGTGGATCAGCGCAAGCCGAGTGTTGGGAAACTCGCCGCGGGCCGGAACGGACGCGGTGGTGCCGGAGGAAAACAAGCCGGCGGAAGGCGAGGTGAGACCCGCAGCCTGACGCGGCTCTGGTCAGAGAGGGACCTGCACTAAACCGCCGCCGATGGTCCGGACTGTCGGCGGCGGATT
>DASUVR010000159.1:0-4186 GCA_036378855.1 Gemmatimonadales bacterium
ATTCCGCTGGTCTGGCTCACCGCGACAATCTTCCGCCGCCGAGTGCGAGAGGCCTTCCGCGACATCAGAGTCCGGCTGGCACGCCTCAACGCGTACCTGCAGGAACGCCTCTCGGGCATGCGGGTGATCCAGCTGTTCGGCCGGGAGCAGGATTCGGCCGAGCAGTTCGCCCGGCTCAATCGAGACCATCTCCAGGCCCATCTCCGTTCCATCACCGTCTATGCCGTCTTCTTTCCGGTGGTGGAGGTACTCACGGCGGTCGCCACGGCACTTCTGCTGTATTACGGAGGACTGCGGACGATTCGGGGGAGCCTCACGGTGGGCGTCCTGGCGGCGTTCATTCAGCTTACCCGACGGTTTTTCCAGCCGCTGCAGGACCTTTCGGAGAAATTCAATCTGCTACAGAGCGCCATGGCCTCATCGGAGCGGGTTTTTGCCCTGCTGGACGAGCCGGTCACGGTACTCGAGGCCGAGCGTCCGCTGGGCCTGAACCACGAGGTGCGGGGCGAGGTTCGCTTCGAGAACGTCTGGTTCCGCTACTCCCCGGAGGGTCCCTGGGTCTTGCGCGACGTGAGCTTTACCGCCTCGCCGGGTCAGACCCTGGCGCTGGTGGGGCACACGGGGGCGGGGAAGACCACCATCGTGAACCTGCTGCTCCGCTTCTACGATCCCGAGCGAGGCCGGGTTCTCCTCGACGGCGTGGATATCCGGCAGCTCTCTACCGCGGAGCTCCGGGGATATATCGGGTTCGTGCAGCAGGACCTGTTCCTCTTCGTGGGCGACATCCTGCACAACCTGACGCTCGGCGCGCCAATCTCACCCGACGCGGCACGGCAGGCGGCTATCCGGGTCGGCGCCGACCGCTTCATCGAGCGTCTGCCCTCAGGGTATCACCACCAACTGGGTGAGCGGGGACGGAGTCTGAGCGTGGGCGAACGGCAGCTATTGAGCTTCGCCCGGGCCCTGGCGCTGGATCCCACCATTCTGGTGCTGGACGAAGCCACCAGTTCGGTCGATGCCCAGGCCGAGGGGCAGATCCAGCATGCCATCGCCGAGCTGATGGTCGGGCGGACGAGCATCGTGGTGGCTCACCGGCTCAGTACCATTCTCCACGCGGACGAGATCCTGGTCCTTCAGCACGGGGAGATCCGGGAACGGGGCAGCCATCGGGAGCTGCTGGCTCAGCAGGGACTCTATCAGCGGCTATACCAGCTGCAGCTGCGCGGTCAAGAGGTCCGTAAGATCGCGTAATCGCATCGCTTGCCCCGCTACAAACCGGCGGATACGTTTCTCCGATTCGTCATTTTCCTCGGGATATCGATGATCCATCTCGAAATCGGCGGCGAGCGGTACGCCATAGCCGCCGGTGAGACAGCAATCGGATCGGCGTCGGACAATAAAGTGGTGCTGGAAGGTGAGGGGGTGCAGCCGCGGCACGCAGTGGTGCAGGCAACTCCGCCGGGCTCCGCCGCAATTCGGGCCGTCGCGGCCGAGGCGGAGGTGAGAGTCAACGGGGTTCGCCTGGGGGCGGAGCCCACGCCGCTGCTGCACGGTGACAAGATCGCCATCGGCACACACGAGCTCCGGGTGGTGGATTCAACTCGCGGCGGGAGCACGCAGCTGTTCGACTCGGGCGCCTTTGCCGATCTGGTGCCTCCCAAGAGCAACAAGCCCCCGGCCGGAACCACCGGCGGACGGCTGGTCTGTCTTACGGATGGCCGGGAGTACAATGTGGGTCAGGCCCCGCTGCGGATTGGCCGGGACGCGAGCTCCGACGTGGTGGTAACCGGCAACGACGTGTCGCGTCAGCATGCCGAGATCCGGCCAGACCCGCGGGGTTATCTGCTGGTAGACCTCAGCGTGAATGGCACTTACGTCAATGGAGAACGAAGCGGGAAAACCCACCTGCTGGCTCGAGCTGACGTGATCCGGATCGGCAATGACGAGTTCCGCTTCTACGCCGATGCCGCATCCCGGCCTCCTACTCCGGATCCCCAGCCCGCCAAGCCGCCTACACCGCCTCCGGGAGCGATCAGCCGGCTCTCTGACACCATGCACGGCTTCCCGGTTGGAGGCGCCACCGCCGAGCAACGGACGCCCACGCCTCCGTCGCCCACGGCAGCCCCATTGGCGTCATTCCTCTTCCGCAGCGGAGAGCTCAAGGGGCGTCGGTTGCCGGTCAAAGTTCCCGTGGCCAACATCGGCCGGGCAGACTACAACGACGTGGTCATTGGAGACCCGAGCGTCAGCACCATGCACGCCAAGCTGCAGCGGCGCGACGCCGTTTGGATCTTGACCGACCTGGGGTCCACCAACGGGACCTATGTCGAAGGAGAGCGGCTGACCGGAGAGGCTCCCTTGGGACCGGGGACTACGCTCAAATTCGGCGACGTTTCGGCTCTGTTCGAGCCGCTCGATGACTCGGTGCCGGCACCGAAAGCCGGCAGCACTCATATGATGCCGCGGATCGAAGTCGAGTCCCCACGGGCGGCGCCGCCGGCCCAGCCAGTGGCTCCGCCAGCCGATCCGGATCAATCGATCGCGCAGGTGACCGAGGCTCCCCAACCGCGGCCACGCCCGCGCCGCCCGATCCACGTGGCCACGCCACGACCCAAGAGTCCATCCACGCTCATGGTGGTCGGACTGCTGATTTTGATAGCTATTCTCGCCTACTTGTTGTCGACCTACTAACGGAGTCTCGTGCACTTCACCTGCGCCGCTCGCACCGACGTCGGCATCGTCCGTTCGGGCAACGAAGACAACTACCTCATGCTGGCTGACCACGGCATTTTCATCGTGGCCGACGGCATGGGCGGCCATGCGGCCGGTGAGGTGGCGAGCGAGATGGCCGTCAGGATCACCTCCCAGGCAATCGGCTCGGTTCGAGGCCTGACCGACGAAGAGGCCAGCGAGCGGGTTCGCACCGCAATCCGCGCCGCCAACGATGCCATCTTCGAGCGCACCCTATCCGAGCAGGACAAGCGGGGAATGGGGACCACGGCGACGGTGCTGGTGCTGCTGCCGGGACGGTACCTGATCGGCCAGGTGGGAGACAGCCGGGCCTATCTCTTCCGCAATGGGCAGTTCCAGCAGCTCACCAAGGATCATTCGTACGTTCAGGAGCAGGTGGATGCCGGGCTGCTCACTCCAGACCAGGCCCGAGTGCATCCCTACAGCAACGTGATCACCCGATGTGTCGGCGCCGGAATCGACGTGGTGCCGGACATCTATTTCGGCACCCTGGACAAGGGTGACATTCTCCTGCTGGCCTCCGACGGGCTTACCGGAATGCTGGAGGACGAGCAGCTGCTGCAGATCCTGCGGTCTGACGGTGGCCCTCAGACCTGGGTGGACCAGATGGTGGCCGAGGCGAATCGTCGGGGTGGTCTGGACAACATCACCGCCATCGTGATCCGGATCGACTCGGTAGACAGCGACACCGGAGAGCATCCGGTGGTGCAGGCCGCAGCGGGACAGCGCTCCTGATCAGCGGTGCGTCGGCAGTATCCGCCTGATCCTGGCCCGAACCCCACCGCAACCAGCCAAGCACCGATCCTTCGGCTAGACGGCTCAGCACTGAGGTGGCATACTCCTACCAGGCAGCTTGCTCACCATCCTGGCCCTCATGCTAGCGAGGCTCTGTGGACGTCCTGACCTGGATCATCGTCGGCTTAGTGGCGGGGCTGCTTGCGTCCTTAGTCATGGGTGGGATCGGCTTCGGGATTCTGGGCGACATCATCATAGGGATACTGGGCGCCATCTTCGGCGGTTGGCTGTTCGGCCGGATGGGCTGGAGCGCCCCCGCCTCGGGAATCGCCGGCACCATCTTTGTCGCCTTCATTGGCGCAGTGGTCCTGCTCCTCATCATCCGTCTGCTGCGGGGAGCACGGCGGGCGCCGTAGCCGAAAGCTCCCGCTCCATCCGGATGTTGGCTCGCTCATAGCGCTCATCCGGGGTCAGGGGCACCCGAACGAAGCCGTGCTTCTGGTACAGCCTAATGGCAGGCTCGAGCACTGTGTTCGAAACGATGATGATGCGCTTGCCGCCGGCCCCGGCAGCGAAGCGAATCGCGGTTTCCATCAAACGGTCTCCGTAGCCGCGGCCTCGGGCCGACGGAGCAACGGCCATTTTGGCAATCTCGAACTCCTCCCCATTGTGCCGCAGCACGGCACAGGTCCCCTGCACC
>DASUVR010000160.1:0-5324 GCA_036378855.1 Gemmatimonadales bacterium
GATCAGCTCCCCGCTCTGCAAGCACTGGGCAGGCCAATTCTGGTCGGGCCTTCCCGCAAGCGCTTTCTGGGCGTTGTCAGCGGGTTGTCAGTCGAAGAACGCGATCGGGTTACCGCCACGGCTTGCGCCCTGGCCGCCGAACGGGGAGCCCGTCTGTTTCGGGTCCACGCTGTTGCCGAGACGCGCGAAACCCTGGCGCTCACCCAGTCGCTTGGGGTATTGGCCTAGTGACTTCCCGGTCTCCCTACACGGCCGCGTTGGGGGTCACTGGCCTGGTCTTGCTGGGTTATCTGCTTACGCTCGCTCCAACGGTCACGTTCTGGGATGCCGGCGAGTTCATTGCGGCGGCAAAGACCCTCGGCATACCGCATCCCCCCGGGACGCCGTTGTTCGTGATGATTGCGCACGTCTGGGCCATGCTGTTCCCGATTGGTGAATACGCCTTTCGGACCAACCTGCTGAGCGCGTTGCTCAGCGCTCTGGGCGCTGGGTGCTTCTTCCTGATCGCCCATGAATCCCTGCGGGCGCTGATCCCCGCAGGGGACGAAGAATCTGGCCGGATCCTCCGCATTGGAGGTGCTGCTGCGGCCGCACTGCTCGGCGCCTTCACCTTCACCAATTGGCAAAACTCGAACGAGACCGAAGTCTACGCGGTTGCGACCTTCACCATCGCCGCCATGAGCTGGCTGGCTCATCTCTGGCGACGGCATCGGGGAACGCCGCGGGCCTCGAGGCTTCTTCTCTTGATCGTCTATCTGGCCGGGGTCTCGATCGGGAATCACCTCCTCGCCCTCCTTGCGGGTCCCGCGATCATCGCCTTCCTGGTGGCCACCTTGCGTGAAGCGCCGGCAACCGATCCCGCGCTCCGCCGCACTGAGTGGTCTCAGGTCGCGGTGGTTGCCGGCATCTGGGCGCTGCTCATCGGGACCGGCCTGGGGAGCACCGAATTGGTGGCTCTGGGTGGGCTCTGCTTTCTGGCCGCAGCCTCCTTTGCCGCAATCGGTGGGTCGGGGACATTCGCGCTGCTCACTCTGTGCATCGCCGCAGTGGGGATCACTCCCTATCTCTACCTTTATATCCGGTCGGCCCAGAACCCACCGATCAACGAGGCAGCGCCTGCTACCTTCGACGCACTGCTGGCAGTGATCAGGCGCGCGCAGTACCCGCCGCGCACACCGCTGGATAATCCCACCGTCTCCCACGGGCCGGACAACCCCGGCCGTACCCTGGCTATCCTCGGCATTCAGTTCGCCGACTACCTCGTGTACTTCACCTGGCAGTGGGCCAAGGCGCTGGCTGAGTGGCTGCAGGTATTGGTGACCCTGGTATTCGTATCGCTCGGGATTCGCGGATTGTTCGCCCAAAGACGGGCCGATCGGCCCGCGTGGTGGTTGCTGCTGGGACTCTTCATGGTGACCGGGCCCGGACTGGTCATCTATATGAACTTCAAGCCGGGCTTTGGCCGCTGGTTCGAGAGTTATCCCACCGGCTCCGCTCACGAGGTGCGCGAGCGCGACTACTTCTTTGTGGTGAGCTTCATCGTGTGGGGAATTTGGGCCGGAATGGGGCTGGCGGTGGTCGCACGGTCCATCTGGGCTCGTGCTGCCAGCGCGCGGCGATGGGCGCCGGCGGTGCTGGCCTTCGCCCTGGTTCCCGTTGCCTTGAACTGGAGCGCCGCCTCTCGACGGCACGGTCCCGATGCGCGCCTTGCCGCCGATTTTGCCTATGACTTGCTGAATACCGTTCCGCCCTACGGAATCCTGTTCACCTACGGCGACAATGACACATTCCCCCTCTGGTGGGCCCAGGAAGTAGCCAATGTCCGGCAGGACGTCACCGTGGTGTGCCTGGCCCTGGCAAATACCGACTGGTACATGCGCCAGTTGCGCGACAATCCGGTTCGCCCGCTAGACCGAAACGCTCTGCCGGCAGTCTGGCGCGGTGCCCTAAGAGCGCCTCCCACCCAGCCGCTGCACACCATGACCGACTCGATGATAGGCTCGGCCATGAGCGGCTACATGGTACCGCAGAACCAGCGGGTGACCCTGGGATCGGTTAGCCGGAATCTGAAGGCCGGTACCTTCCTGCTGCCCAATGACATTCTTACCCTCAGCATCGTCCAGCAGAACGTGGGCCGGCGACCGATCGTATGGGCGATCACCACCGGTCGCGAGTTCGGTGGGCTGAGCGAATACGTGGTGCAACAGGGGTTGGGTTACATCCTGAGATCCAGCCCTCCGGATACTACCTCTCCGGCAATTGATACCCGGCGACTGGCGGGTGCCCCTCTGGATATTCCCACGACGGAACGTTTGGTCTGGGACACCTATCGGTACGCGGATCTGCTGCACGGCGACGTCACCAAGCTGGAGACCACCAGCGCCAGTATTGCGTCCACCCTGTCGCTTCCTTTTACCCAGCTCACCTATGCCTATAGCGCCCGAGGCCAGCAGGAAAAATTGTTGCGAGCTCTGGATCGGGCGATGCAGCTGACACCCAATCAGTCACTCCGAACGGCGTTGGCGGAGTTGAGGGTGAGAGGGAAGGATACGGCTGGAGATTGACGGAGGCGGGAAATGACTCGCCATCCTGACCTTCAATAACACCCCATCTCCCAATAAATTAGATGGCTATGGATTTCCCAGGCCTTCCGGCCAGGCTGGCGCACGTGCGCGAAATGGTGGCACGGAGTCAGATGCAAGGAGGCTGGAAACACCCAGTTCGCATCGTGGCGGTCACCAAGACCCACGGGGTGGAAGCAGTTTTGGCCGCAGCCGATGCCGGGCTGGAAGATGTCGGGGAGAACCGGGTGCAGGAGGCACTGCAGAAGCAGGAACGTGCCGCCGGTGCGCCGGTGCAGTGGCACCTGATCGGAACGCTCCAGCGCAACAAGGCCCGGCACGCCGCCGGTCGGTTTGCCCTGATCCATTCGATCGACCGAGCCGATCTCGGAACCGAGCTCGACCGCCGCGTTCCTCCAGGACAGAGGCAGCGAGTGCTGGTCCAGGTGAACTGTTCCGGAGAGCCGCAGAAGGGCGGGGTGGAGCCCGACTCGCTGCCTGCCCTACTGGACCAGATGCGCGCGCTGGAACGGATCGAGGTGCGGGGTCTGATGACCATGAGCGCGCTCAGCGCGGACATCGGGGAGCAACGTCAGACCTTTCGCCAGTTGCGCGAATTGCGGGATGCGGCGGAGCGCTCAGGGCACACGTTGCCGGAGCTATCGATGGGGATGTCGGGCGACTACCAGGTGGCGGTCGAGGAGGGTGCAACGATGATCCGGCTGGGAACCGTTCTGTTCGGGGAGCGGATGACATGAGTGACGATCACGCGTTTCACCTGACGCCACTGGACGTCCGGTCTCAGGAATTTGCCCGCGCTCTCAGAGGCTATGATCGGGCACAGGTCGACGAATTCAAGCTGGCCATCTCGGAGGAGCTGGAGCGATTGCTGCGCGATCGGTCTCAGCACGAGGAGCGCCTGCGAGGAGTACAGGAACAGCTGCGGGCCTACCGGGACCGGGAACGTGCGATGAACGAGGCACTGGTGGCGGCGCAACAGCTTCGGGTGGACAGCCGGGAACAGGCGGAGCGTGAGGCGGAGTTGGTGCTGCGCGAGGCCAGGGCAGAAGCCGAGCGTATTCTGGAACGGGCTCGCCAGGAGGAGGAGCTGGTCCGGGAGCGCGCCGATGGCGTGGCCCGTCAATTCACCGCATATGTGGCCAGCTTCCGCACTCTTCTGGAGCGTCATCTCGGAGAGGTGGACGGAATGCAGCGCCGGGTCCGGCCCGAAATATCCGACTCGACTGCTGAAACCATGCCCGGGAAATCCCGTTGACAGCTGCGGGGTTGCTCTTCGACCGGATCCAGGAGGCCGCCGCCGTGGTGCGCGGGCGCTCCCGGCTCGAGCCGGAGGTCGGAATCATCCTCGGCACCGGACTTGGCGGTCTGGCCGATGAAATCTCGGTGGACGCATCCATTCCCTACGAGTCGCTCCCGGGATTTCCACTGTCCACCGTCGAATCGCACGCCGGCCGTCTGCTGCTCGGCCGAATGGGGAAACGGCCGGTAGTGGCGATGCAGGGCCGGTTTCATCGTTACGAGGGCTACGGCCTGGCTGAGGTGACGTTTCCCGTCCGGGTCATGCGGGCGCTTGGTGCCCAAACGCTGGTGGTATCCAACGCGTGCGGAGGAATGAACCCGCTGTGGGAGCCGGGTGACCTGGTCCTGCTCAGCGATCACATCAATCTGCTGGGCGATAACCCGCTGATCGGCGCCAATGATGACAGGCTGGGCCCCAGGTTTCCCGACATGTCGGACCCGTATGACGCCGAGCTGCGGGCGTTGACCCGTACGCTGGCGGCGGATCTGGGAATCAGGCTGCGCGAAGGTGTCTACGTTGCCGTGCCGGGACCGAATCTGGAGACCCGGGCCGAGTATCGAATGCTGAGAGCAATGGGGGCCGATGTGGTGGGAATGTCCACCGTACCCGAGGTGATTGTCGCATCCCATGCGGGGATGCGCACGGTCGGGATCTCGATCATTACCGATCAGTGTCTGCCTGACGCGCTGGAGCCGGCCAACATCGAACGTATTATCGACACTGCCAAGCGGGCGGAGCCCTCGCTGACCCGGCTCATCGCGCGCCTTGTGGAGCGCTTGCCCTGATGGCATTTCCCGCCTGGCCCGATCTCAGCCCCAATGATCTGGAGCAACGCCAGCTCGCGCTGTGGAAGGAGGAGAAACTCTTCCAGCAGACGATGGAGGCGGGACAGGGTGGCCGGCCTTTTGTGTTCTATGAGGGGCCACCCACCGCCAACGGACGGCCCGGTATCCATCACGTGTTTTCCCGGACGATCAAGGACCTGGTGTGCCGGTTCCACTCCATGCGCGGAGAATCCGTCACCCGTATTGCCGGCTGGGACACCCACGGACTCCCGGTGGAGATCGAGGTGGAGAAGGAGCTGAAGCTCTCGGGCAAGAAAGACATCGAGCGCTTTGGGGTGGAGGAATTCAATGCCCGGGCCCGCAAGAGCGTGTTCAAGTATCAGACGGAGTGGGAGAATCTCTCCGATCGCATTGGGTACTGGCTCGATTACGAGCATCCCTACATCACCTGCAGCAACCAGTATATCGAGAGCGTGTGGTGGTTGCTGCAGCGCTTGCACCAGCGAAGCCTGCTGACCCGCGGGCACCGGGTGCTGCCCTACTGTCCCCGTTGCGGCACCGTTCTTTCCAGCCACGAGCTGGCCCTCGGCTACGAGACCGTCACCACCAACTCGGTGTATGTCACATTTCCCCTCGAGGACGAGCCCCAGCGCGAGC
>DASUVR010000161.1:0-4875 GCA_036378855.1 Gemmatimonadales bacterium
CGGGCGGCCGCATTCTGGTGCATGGGGATTACGATGTCGATGGCCAGTGCGCGTCGACTCTGCTCACCCGCGCCTTGCGTGTCGCCGGAGCAGACGTGCTCCCGTTCTTGCCCCACCGCCTTCGAGACGGCTACGACTTCGGGCCCGCGGGCTTGGAGGCGGCTAAGGCCGCTGGGGCCTCTCTGGTGATCACCTGCGATTGCGGGATCACGGCCTATGACACCGTTCTTGCCGCGCGCTCAGCCGGCATCGGGGTAGTCGTTACCGACCACCACTTGCCGGGCGAGCAGCTGCCGCCGGCGCTCGCGGTAATAGATCCTCAGCGGGAAGAGGACACGTCCGGCGCCAATCAGCTCTGCGGCACGGGTATCGCCTTCAAGCTGGTCCAGGCACTGGTGCCGGCGCTGGGGTTGCCAGCCAACCTGCCGTTTCACCTGCTCGACCTGGTGGCGCTCGCCACCGTGGCCGACGTGGTGCCGCTGCAGGGCGAAAATCGCATCCTGGTCAAGCACGGCCTCAAGGTGCTGCACGAGAGCCGGTGGCCCGGTCTTCGGGCTCTGCTCGACGCCACCGGTCTCAGCGGCAAAGAGGTGAAGGCTCACCATCTGGGCTTCATTCTGGGTCCCCGGCTCAACGCGGCCGGACGGGTGGGCGATGCCACCGATGGGCTCAAGCTCCTCCTGTCAGACGATCCGGGAGAGGCGGCGGCTCTCGCCCAGAAGCTCGAGGCGCTCAACACCGAGCGTCAGGCGTTGGATCAGCGCATCCTCGACGAGGCTCTGGAGCAGGTCGAGCGTACCGCACACCCGGATCGCGACGCCGGGTTCGTCTTGTCGGCGGAGGGATGGCATCCCGGAGTGGTCGGCATCGTGGCGTCCCGGGTGGTGGAGCGATACGGTCGCCCGACCTTCCTGATCGCATTCGATGGAGACATCGGCAA
Source organism: Gemmatimonadales bacterium (assembly GCA_036378855.1). GTDB lineage: Bacteria > Gemmatimonadota > Gemmatimonadetes > Gemmatimonadales > GWC2-71-9 > CAVVWJ01. Next base: position 941 of record DASUVR010000161.1, read on the forward strand.
GGGCTCCGGGCGGAGCACCTCCCGGTTCAATCTCCATTCGGCACTGCTTTCCTGTGGCGACCTGCTCGAACGCTACGGCGGGCATCATATGGCGGCGGGCCTCACCATACGCCGGGGCCAGCTCGATGCCTTCCGCGAGCGGTTTGGCGATGTAGCCCGCCAGTCACTCGGCCCGGACGATCTGGGTCCGGAGCAGCGGGTCGATCTGGAAGTCTCGTTGCGCGAGGTCACCCGCGATCTCGAGCGGCTCTGCCGCTATCTCGAGCCTTGCGGCCAGGGCAATCCGGGCCCGGTGTTTGGAATCCGCGGGGTACGCTTCACCAGCCGCAGTGTAGTGGGCAACGGACACCTCAAGGGAGCCCTGGACGACGGTACCACCCGCCTGTGGACCATCGGCTTTCAGTGGGCCGACCGGGTGCCCTGGCTGGGGGATGAACCGGTCGACGTGGCCTTTCGGATCGAGTGCGACGAGTGGAACGGCATGAGCGGTCTTCAGGCTCGTCTCTGTGCTCTCACGCCACACGCAGCTCCGTGATAAGTCACCACGAAGGCACGAAGGACACAAAGGTCACGAAGGGCGCTTGGAGTTCAGCCTCAAACTTCTCTGCCTCCAAGTTGTGCTTAGTGACCTTCGTGCTCTTTGTGCCTTCGTGGTGAATAATCACCTCCATGCGGATCGTCGCGGGAGTATTCGGCGGTCGACGTTTGCAGATTCCGAAAGACCCGCGGGTCCGGCCCACCGCCGATCGGGTGCGGGAAGCCTGGATGAGCATACTGGGCGAGGCCCTGGACGGCGCGCGGGTCCTCGATCTGTTCGCCGGCAGCGGGGCGCTCGGCCTGGAAGCCTTGTCCCGCGGAGCCGGCTCGGCCACCTTCGTGGAGCTGAATCCCCCGTCGCTCAAAGCATTGGAGAGCAATATCACTGCCCTCGGCGTAAGTGACCGGGTGACGGTACACCGGGGTGACGCCATCCGCTTTGCCCGGCGGCTGTCGGAGCATGCCTACGACATCGTTCTGGCCGATCCGCCCTATACCATCGATTACGCCACACAACTGATGCAACTCTTCCGCGCTCGTCCGTTCGCCCGCATCCTTTCGGTCGAGCACCGGGCCGATCTCGACCTCGCCGGGAGCGACATCCGGCGCTACGGCGACACCGCCATCACCTTCTGCCACGCGCCATGACCCGCATCGCGGTGTATCCCGGCTCCTTCGATCCGCCAACGCGAGGCCACGAAGATTTGGTTCGGCGCAGCCTGGGGCTGGCTGACCGGCTGATCGTTGCGGTAGCGGTAAACCTGATGAAGCAGCCGCTCTTCTCGGTGGAGGAGCGGTTGGACATGCTGCGCGCCGCCGTCGGCAACGATGAGCGGGTGTCGTTCGAGTCCTTCGACGGGCTCCTGGCAGAGTTCGCTAAGCGGGTGGGCGCCACCATAATCATTCGCGGCCTGCGGGCGGTGAGCGATTTCGAATACGAGACCCAGATGGCGTTGATGAATCGTCAGCTCCACCCCTCGCTGGAAACGGTATTTCTGGTACCGGCGGTGGATCTGACCTATCTGAGCTCGAGTCTGGTCCGCGAAGTGGCCCGATTCGGAGGAGATGTGAACGCCCTGGTGCATCCAGCGGTGGCCAAGGCACTGGCCCGGCGGTTTCGCTCGTGAGCTTTCGAGGCCAGCTGATCGATCGAGCCGCCCGGCGGAAGGCCCGGGTGGTGCTCTGCGAGGGCGAGGACGCCCGGGTGCGCAGCGCAATCGAACAGCTTCGGGCCAAGCAGGTGGTCGAGCCGATCGTGCTGGGTGGAGACGGATTGGACCCGGCCAAGGACCGCCGGCTGGGAAAGATTGCTCAATTTCTCCGGGAGCGGAGGCCGGATCGAATCCGGGACGGCGTACACGCCCTGGATGTCGCCGCCGACCCGGTCAACTTCGGCGCGGCCCTGGTGGCGTTGGGCGAGGCCGACGGCTGTGTCGCCGGCGCGGTATACGCCACCGGCGAGGTAGTTCGGGCCGCGCTATGGGCCATCGGAACTGCTCCGGGAATGAGCCTGGTGAGCTCTTCCTTCTATATGGTGCTGTCGGGGAGTGAGACCGTCCTCACGTTCACCGACTGTGCTGTAGTGCCGGAGCCAACCCCGGGGCAGTTGGCCGAGATTGCGCTCGCCGCTGCCCGCGACCGTCACCGGCTGGTGGGAGACTCGCCCCGGGTGGCCTTTCTCTCCTATAGTACCAAGGGCAGCGCCGGAGGTCCCCACGTGGCCCGGGTGCAGGAGGCGGCGGCCCACTTTCAGCAGCTGGCGCCCAATATTCTGTGCGACGGAGAGCTCCAGGCCGATGCGGCACTGAGCCCGGAGGTGGGGGAGCGGAAGGCGCCGGGATCGCCGGTGGCAGGACGGGCGAATGTGCTGGTCTTCCCGGATCTGGACGCCGGCAACATCGGGTACAAGCTGGTCCAACGCATCGGAGGCGCCGTCGCCATTGGCCCCATCCTGCAGGGGCTGGCCCGTCCCATGGCCGACCTGTCGCGAGGTGCCAGCGCGGACGATATTGTCGAGGTCACCGCAATGGTGGCGTTGCAGTGCGGGGAACCATGAAGTGAGGGAGTAACGGATGGGGTTCAGTGAAAGCAAGGAGTCGGGCGGCGTCACCGTCGTCAAAGTGGATGGCCAGCTGATCATCGGGAACCGGCAAGAGCTCAAGGATCTGGTCCAGGGGGCGCTGGATCGGGGCGACCGCCGGCTGCTGGTGGATTTCTCGCGCACCGGCTATATCGACTCGTCGGGTCTGGGGGCGCTGGTTTCCATTTCCAAGCGAATTCGCGAAGCCGGCGGGGAGCTCCGACTGTCAGGTCTCAACGACGACCTCCGCTCCCTGTTCGAGCTGACCAAGCTGGATACCCTCTTCGCCATCACGGAGACTCCCGAGCAGGCCCTGTCCAGCTTTTAATTCAGGGGCATGACCTCGCCGCTTCGTCTTTGCGTCCGCCGCTCGGCGGTCACGGGCTCGCGCGAGGCCGCAACCCTGGTAACGCTGCGGCTTCCCAGCGACGTCAACTGCATCGAAGAGGCGGTCGAGCTGGTCACCCGCCACTGTCTGGCCGGACACGAGTCCACCGAGAGTATCCGGTTTCGCCTCCGCGTCGTGCTATCCGAGGCCATCAGCAACGCCATCGTGAGGGGTAACTGCGAAGATTGCAACAAGTGGGTGGACGTTCGGGCCGAGCTGGGGCCTGACGTCATCAGCGTCTATGTCACCGACGAAGGGCCCGGGTTCGATCCCTCCACGATACCCGAGCCGATTCGTCCGGAGCAGCTCGACGAGGCAAACGGCCGCGGCCTCTTCCTGATTCGCAAGCTCGTCGATGCCGTTCAGTTCAACGCGCAGGGGAACTCCATCTGCATGATACTGCGCCGCTGGTAGGGCGCCTCGATCACGTGCTGCACGCATTGGGCGCACTCGTCGATGGACGGGTGCGGCTCTGGCGCGCCGATCAACGAAGCCTCCGGGTGGCCGCTGGCGCCGATCCAGGATGGTCGCTGGCGCTGCCGACCCAGCCCGGGCTCACCCATACCACGGAGGGCCAGGCCTGGCTGCAGCCGGTCCCGGGGGCACCTGGCGTCTGGCTGGAGATCGGCGACGCCGATCCTGCTGATTTGGAACGCGCCGCCCAACGGGTTAGTCCGGTGGTGGGCGCGCTGCTGGAATCGGAGCGACAGCGGGCCTACGTGGCAGAGGAACTGGCCGGCCGCTACGAGGAGATCGACCTCCTCTACGCCATCAGCGAGATCCTGGGGCAGACCGTGCGCCTGGAGGAGGCGACCCAGACCATCGTGCGCGAGGTCGCCGCGGTGGTGGGCGCCCGCCGGGCGTCGATCATGGTGTTCGACGAGGCCGGCGGTGTGCTCCGCACGGTGGCGGCGCGCGGGTTCGGCACCG
>DASUVR010000162.1:0-6838 GCA_036378855.1 Gemmatimonadales bacterium
CGGGACTACCGCATCAACCTGATCTTCGAAGGTTCCAGCGAGATCATGCGGTTGTTCATCGCCCGCGAGGCGGTGGACACCCACCTCAAGCTGGCGGGCGACCTGATCGACCCCAAGGCGCCAATCGGGAAAAAGATTCAGGCACTGCTCAAGTCCGGAGCATACTACGCCTACTGGTATCCCAAGCTCTGGTTGGGCCCGGGATTGATCCCCCAGTACAGCGAATTCGGCGCGCTGGCGACGCACGTGCGGTTTGCGGCCCGGTCCAGCCGGCGGTTGGCGCGGACCCTGTTCCACTGTATGGTGCGGTTCGGGCCCAAGCTGGAGAAGCGCCAGGCTGTATTGGGCCGGCTGGTGGAGATCGGGGCCGAGTTGCTGGCGATCACCGCCGCATGCTCGCGGGCGCTGGCATTGGCGAAGCGAGGCGGCGGTGAGGAAGGCAGAGGCGCCATCCAGTTAGCCGACCTCTTCAGCCGGCAGGCACGCCGCCGGGTGGAGGAGAGGTTTGCCGCCGTGTTCGACAACGACGACGTCCGGACCTACGAGGTTGCCCAGCAGGTGCTGCGGAACGAGCACACCTGGATGGAGACCGGGATGGTGAGGGAAGAGAAGGCGTAAGGGGAAAGGCAACAGCGTAAGCGGTGAGGGGGACTGCTGAAGGGGAGCGATTGGCTAAGGCTGGACACCTCATCCCGAGCAGAGCGAGGGATCTAGTCCGCGGATCGGGAACCGCAGGCTGGATCCCTCACTCCGTTCGGGATGAGTATTTTAAACAGAGACCCAGACCAGGAACGCACATGGCCATCGCAGAAGGCAGAACCATCCCGTTTGTCGGGCCGGAGACCATCGACGTCGCGGTGCTGGAGACGTTCGAGTATTCGGGACCGGACCAGGAGATCGTCACGGAGACGCGGGAATTCAGCGCGGTGTGTCCCTACAGCGGCCTGCCTGATTTCGCCACCCTGACCATCAAGTACGTCCCGTCCGACCGGTGCGTGGAGCTCAAGAGTCTCAAGTATTACGTCGCCAGCTACCGGAACGTGGGCATCTTCCAGGAGCACGCCACCGCGAAGATTGCGGAGGATTTGTTCAAGCTGCTGGAGCCGCAGATGTTGGAGATCACAACCCGGTACAACGTGCGCGGCGGCTTTGAGACCAAGTGTACGGTGACATTACCTAGGGCCTAGTGAATGCCTTCGCTCCCGCCTGGGCGACCTGGCCGTCCTGCTCCGACATGACCCCGCTCACCCCGATACCGCCCACGACCTGATCGCCCGCAAGGAGGGGAACTCCGCCCTCGATCGGAATCGCGCCAGGCAGTCGGAGCACGGTGGCTCAGGCGATCGACAACGAAACGGGAACTCCCAGGAACCGGCGGTATCTGGTCACCGCTTGCGCCAATCCGCGCCGCTCGGCCAGGGTGAGTCGACGCAGCGGGCCAACATCCAGCACCAGCCCATCTGGCGTTTGGATCGGACTCCAGGTGCCTGCCACTTGACCGCCGATCAGGAGCGCGTGCTGAAAGCCGCCTAGCACATACGCCGGCCGCGGCACCACCCGGTGATCCCGATAGGCCACCAGGTATTCGTCGTAGATCGGCAGGAGATGCACGCGGGCTCCCGGGCGCGGAACCCTCGCGGTCTTGTGACCGAGAGACCAGTAGGTCAATCCGTCTACTTCCCAGCGTCGCGCCCCGCTTATCTCCAGACCGCGTTTGGCATCAGCGGTACTAAGTCCCGACCACCAGACCAAATCGCGAAGCGTCGCCGGACCATGACTTCTCACATATCGGCGAGCCAGCTCCGCGAGAGCCTGGTCGCGGTCGAGCCGCGGGGCGGGCGGAGCACGTCTCGCCAAGAGCGCATAAGTGGATTGCTTCCCCCGGCGAGGCCCGCTACAGATGACTCCCTCGAGCTCGGCATGCATCGCGATGTGCGCCAGCTCTCTGGTCCCAAACGCCAAACCGGCGCGATGGAGCTCGACGCCCAGCTCTCGCCGGGTCAGATGGCCCCGATCACCCAGAGCCCGCTCGATGACCCCGGTCGCACGATTCATCACGTCCGCATCGAGACCCAGTTGGCGATTGTAGCTCGCCATCCGGCGGTGCACCTGGGGACTGGTTAGCTCCAGAATCCAGCGGATATCTGCCGCGGCAACGAAGTGCCACGTGGGACGCAGTATATGGGTGCGAAGGACGAGTCCCCGTTCGATGGCGTGCTCTATGGCGGCGTCGTTCGTCTGGTTCGACGAACGGAGCGCAAGGCCCCACTTGGCCGGCCCGTACTCCTGCGCCTGCACTGCTCCAAACCATGCGACCAGTCTGCCCGGCGCCAACAGTCCGGGGCGGGTGATGCGCTGGTTATGAAGTCTCTGATGGGCAATCCACGTGCTCAGTGGACCACCCGCGTGAGGGTGACGATCTGCCCGGCGTGCCGAGCCGAATGTTCAGCGGCGTGGAAGATCAATCCGAGAGTGGTCGAGGGCAGTCGCTTACGTCCAACCTCTCGGGGCTGAAGCAGGCTGTCGGAGGGAACGACACGGAGATAGTCCATCGCTGCCTCCAGCCTATGCCTGAAGCGAGCCACCAGCACGCTGAGCTCGGGACGGTCCTGATCGACCGTTCGCTCCGCGGCAAGTGCTGCGAGCTGCTCGGAGGAAAGACCTTGTCCTCGGGAGTAGGTCAGTAGCCGGTCGAGACTACCCGGCAGGTGGGCCAGATGGAACCCGATCGAGGCGGCATTGCCCGGGCGAGCCCAGAGCCGGGTGGGCTCGAGGTTCTCGACGATGGGCAGCACATCCTCTCCCACTTGCGCCAGCGTGTGTGCCGCGGGCTGCAGCAGCGGCTGAATGCCCTCGATTGGCCCTCGGAGCCAGACTTCAGCTATGCTGGGCCGCTCGGCCATGCGATGATTTCTCCACTGCTCTGTTACCCTTATTGTCCAGTCTGTGCCTTGAGCTGCTGCAACCAGTTCTCCGCCACGATCAGCTCGCCCGGCTGCCCAGCCGCTCCTTCGCGCAGCATCAGAAATCGCTTGCTGTCCGGACTTACCCAAAAGGACGGCACCGGACCCGCGCGGGAGAGTTGCGCCACCGAGAACAGGATTCGCTGCTGCCCCACCGAGAAGGTGCGGCCCGCGGGGATCTCGGCCGCGACCATCTCGGTCTTGCCGTTGATATAGAACAACTCTCGGCCATTGTTCGACCACGCCGGCTCACTGCCTCCGGCCGTGGACACCTGCCATTTGGCCGCCGATGTCTCCGGGAAGGGCCGGACATAGACCTCGAGCTGTCCCGATTCACTCGACGTGTATGCCAGCCACCGGCCATCCGGCGACACCGCCGGGAACAGTTCGTCGGCGGGTGAGGCGACCAGGGGGACCAGCGTGGTGTCACCCGTCTTGAGACCCAGGATGTCGGCGTTGCCGGGAGCACCTGGCGCCGTTCGCAGCAGCAACCAGCGACCGTCCCGGGTTGGGATAACCTGTCCGAAATCCAGGTCGGAGTGGACCAAGAGCCTGGGAGCACCGGTCCCGTCCGATCGTCGAGCATAGACCGGTCCGACTCCGGAGCCGGAGCGGTCGGCGATAGAGAAGACGTCGCGGCCATCAGCCGACCAAGCAGGCCGTCCGCTCGCGGTGTCGCCGAAGGTCAGCCGGGAGAACGGGCCTGTCGGGAGCCGTTTGACCCAGACGTCCCGGCCCGCATCGCGGGTGAGTGCGACGGCAATCGACCGGCCATCAGGAGAGAGAGCCGCAGACCCGATCACTCCTTGCGGATCCCAGTCGGGGTCAATTGTAGTCGCCGTGCCCTCACGGCTGAGCCATATGGCACGGCGGGAGCCGAGAGTTCCCCCAGTGGTGTACGCCAGCGTGCCGTTGCCGGCGAGCGCGATGTCGACGTTGAAGCCGCCGTTTCTCACACCGATCCCCTCGATCAGCGCGACTGGGGTCCCGCTGAGCTCCAGCTTGTTCGGATTGAACGGGATGGAGATGAGCTTGCCATCGGAAGTGATCACAAAAAGCTGCCCGCCGGCATAGCGCGCGTAGACTCCCCGGATCAGGGGATGCGCCGTGCCATGGGGCAGCGCCATCGCCATGATCTCGAAGTCACCTGGCCCCTGACCAGCGTGGCGCATGCGGAAGAGAATGCCCTTGGCCCCGGGCAGGACAAAGGGCCATTCGGTCGCAACCTCCTTCTTTTGCGGCGAGATCGTGAACACCGGCTCGATGCCTCCGCCGCTCGCGCGCATTCGGGCGATGCCGGAGTCCACCTCGAAGTAGATGTACCCGTCGGCGCCCCAGTCGGCCGAGGTGCTATTGATCTTGTCCGACAGTGTCACTGTTGGGGCACCCGCGAGGGACGCGACACGCAGGGTGGTGCCACCCTTGATGAATCCGATCCGCTGGCCGTCAGGGGAAAAGACCGGGCTCGAGGCACCTTCGGTCCCCACGATCGGGGTGCCGTCGAGCTGGTCCAGCCGTCGGAGCCAGAGCCGGTTTCCTCCATCGGCGGGCCCGCTGTAGACCAGCGTCCGGCCGTTGGGCGAGAGCGCGAGCCGTCCTCCGCCAGTGACCGCGGGCTGCTGCAGGGTCTGGTTGGGCCGAAGCGCGAGACTGAACTGGGTTAGCGGTGCTGCCTTCGCTGGCCTGAGCCAGCCCCAGAGCGCGGCCACCGTCGCAACGGCCAGCAGAGCGCCGAGCACCGGCAGCAGACCCAATCGGCGGCGACTCTGCGTCTCTGCGTTTGCGATCAACGCTGGAGCGGCGGACGTCACCGGGGAGGTGTACCCCTTGTTCTTGAGTGCTTCGGCGAACTCCGCGGCGGAGGCGAATCGATCGGCCGGGAGCTTCTCCAGCGCGGTAAGCACCGCCGCCTCGACGTGGGGTGGAACGGTGTGGCGCTGGGTCATGAGCCGCCGCGGATTTTCCGTCATGACCCGGGCAACGATCGCCTGGGCGGTCGGCCCCACGAATGGAGGCTCGCCGGTCAACATCTCATAGAGCACGGCCCCAACGGCGTAGACGTCGGATCGCGGAGTGATCTCCCGGTCGCCCATCGCCTGTTCCGGACTCATATAATGCGGCGTGCCAAGACTCATTCCGGTTTCCGTCATGCGGGCACCGCTCGCCTTGCTCGCGGCGAGCGCAATCCCGAAGTCGGCCACCAGGGCCTGACCATCGTGGAGGAGAATGTTTTCGGGCTTGATGTCGCGATGGACCACATGATGCCGGTGGGCATAGTCCAGCGCCGAGGCGATCTCACTCGCGATCCGGAGCGCATCGCCAATGGGGAGCTGCTTCTCCCGGGTGATGCGATCGCGCAGGGTCTCGCCTTCCACGAAGGGCATCACATAAAACAGATACGATTCCGCCTCGCCCGAGTCGAACAGCGGAAGGATGTGCGGGTGCTGGAGGTTAGCGGTGAGCTTGATCTCAGCGAGGAATCGCTCGGCACCGATCACGGCGGCAAGCTCGGGACGAAGCACCTTGAGCGCGACCTTCCGGTCGTGCCGGAGGTCGGCGGCCAGGTAGACCGTCGCCATACCGCCGGCGCCGATTTCGCGGTCGAGACGATAGCGTTCAGCCAAAGCGGATTGGAGCCGGCCGAGCAGTTCGGGCATATGTCTCTGGGAACGGGGTGGCCTAAGATGGTGGCAAGGAAGGGAAACAGCTAGTGGATCGGTCAGGAGAGAACATCGGCACTCGAAAAAGCGTAAGGGTAACTCAAGAGGGTAGCGGGCTCTGAGCTAGTGGCCCTCCTGCGCGGCTCGTTGGGGAAATACCAGGATGCAGGCAGCAATGAAGAGGAGTAGTACCCCCGATGCCAGATAGCGGCTCAGCGCCAGCCCGCCGGCATCGACCGGCTTGTCCAGGAAATCGCCGACCGCCGCGCCGAGCGGGCGGGTGAGTACGAAGGCCGCCCAGAACAGCAACGTCCGGGAAATCCGGGTCCCCAGGTAGAGTCCCAGCACCACTCCCAGCAGCGCGACGAAGATCAGGGCCGCGCCGGCGTATCCCAGGCCGGCGGTATCAGCGGTCCAGTCGCCCAGTGCAGTTCCCAGCGTTTGCGAGAACATGATGGTCACCCAATAGAACAGCTCGGCTTTCGGTGTGCTCACGGTTTCGACCGAGATGGACCCGAGCGTGCGATACCAGGCGAACAGCGAGAGCAGCAACAGGGTGAACAGCAGGGTCGCACCACCGGCATAGCCGACCCCGAGCGAGCGGTCGGTAAAGTCCGCCAGCGTGGTACCGACCGTGGTAGAGGCAATGATCGTGGTCCAGTAGAGCGCGGGATGGAACCGCTTGGCGGAGATCTGAAGCAGAACCGCACCGACGAAGAGCGCGGCGAATATTCCGGTTCCGACCAGGTATCCCAGGTTCATGGACATCGACACTGCATCGCCGGCGGTCTCGCCCAGGGTAGTGGCCGCGACCTTGATGATCCAGAAGGTGAGGGTGACCTCCGGAACCTTACTCGACCCCTCACGATCATCGTGATTCAAGATCCCTCCTGTGTACTGGGCGCGGGACGGCTCCGTTGGGACCGAGCTGGAGCTACTCCGCAGCTCCTGGTAGTACGGAATCCTGAGGCAATACTGGAAGGGGGTGGACTATGCCAGGATCGGGATAGGCCCAATCGCCGGAGTCCAGTAATCCTCCGAGGATCAAGCGGAAACTGTCGACCAGCAGGGTAAAGCCGAACCAACCATGGCCCGGCTGCCAGTGCCAGCCAGAGATCTCTCTCTCGGAAACCTCGCCCAGACCGATCCCATCACTATTGGAGAAATCCTCACTCACCCATTCCTCGCCCTGCGAGCTGTAGGCACACAAGTCGG